>JAKDNL010000179.1 GCA_030451825.1 Pseudonocardia sp.
TAACCGGCCCGCCCCCGGGCCGCCGGGCCCCGGGGCCGGAAGTGCGGGCCCGACTGCACCGGGGGGGCGGGGCCCCGGCCCGGGAGCGGGTGGCCCGAGGCGGACGCCGCGGACCGGCCGCAGGGGACCGGTGGTCGCCTCGGGTGCGGCGTCGGCGCGCGCCAGGCGCCCGCCCCGGGCCAGGGTCTCGGCGATCCGGGTCAGCACCCGCGCGTACTCGCGCACCGGCTCGGGCAACTCGTCGACGGGGTGGGTGAGCAGCGACGTCGCCTCGGCCAGCGGGTCGCCCACCAGGAACCAGTGCGCGACGCGGGGGAGCAGCACCAGCGCCGACCACCCGTCGGCGGCGTCGCGCAGCCGCCCGGCCACCGGTCCGTCGGCGGTGTCCGGCCCGTCCGTGGTGACGGCGAGGACCGGACGGTCGGGGCCCGGTGTCACCGGAGCGATCCGGGTGGCCCGCTCGAGCCCGGACACGCTCGCCCGGCAGACGACGACATCCGGCAGCCGTGCCGTCCCGACGACCGGACCGACGTCGCGCCCCCGCAGGGCGTGCGCGACGGTGCTGGTGCCGACACCGCCGGCCAGGCCGCCGACGGTCGGGGCGCGCAGGGCACTCACCGCGCACCTCCGCACCGGACGGCGAGGGAGAGCGGGGACGGCGGGTCGTCGCCGTCGACCGTCCGGTCCGGGTGGGCAGTGCGCGTAGCCGGGGCCGGCTGTTCGCCCGGTGCGTCGGGGAGCATCTGCTCACCCGCGTCGACGACCAGGTCGTGGCCGACCAGGGCGACCGTGACGCCGAGGCGGACCCAGCGCGACGCCAGACCGCGCCAGCCCCGTGCGGTCGCGGGAGGGGCCGCCGCGGGCTCGCCGAGGGGTTCCTCCGGATCGGCCTCCGGCCGGGTACTGCCGCGCTGGTCGACGCGCCGGTACGGCGTGACGCGCGCCCGGACGTCGACCAGCACGCGGCCGTCGCCGTCCGGGCGGACACGACCGGGCAACACGATCTCGGCGCGCTGGCGACCCCGCCCCGACCAGCCGAGCAGGGCCCGGTCGGTCCGGGGTCCGGGCAGGTACCCGGCCAGGGCCCGGCCGCGACGCTCCGGGTCGTCCTCGTCCCAGGACAGGTAGTCGGCCGCGAACGCAGCTGCCAGCGCGGCGGCGTCGGCCGGGTCGGGAACCGGCGGATCGTCGAGGTGCTGCGGGGTCGTTGCACCGCATCCCGCATCGGCTCCCCCGGAGCCGGCCGCGCCCGCTCCGCGCGCGGTCGCGGATTCCGGTGGGCCGGCGTCGGGCGCCGGGCCCCACCCCGCCCAGGACGTGGGCTCCGGCGGCACGATCGTCGACCCCACCACCGGCGGCACCGGCGGGAACCCGAACGGGTCCGTGACCGATCCGGTGTCGAGTGACTCGTCGAGGTCGGGCTCGGGACGACGCGGCGTCCACACGGCGGGCCGGGCGGCCCGGGTCGCAGGATCGGGCACGGCGCCGACGGTCGGCCCGGAACGCGGAGCCCTGCCGACCGACGGTCCGCCGGAAGGGGATCCGGCGGAGGGTGGTCCGCCAGAGGGGAATCCGCCGGACACCGGCCGGCTGCCGGACGGGCCGCGAGGCGAGCCGCGTTGCGGGTCCCGCGAGGGGTCCGGACGCGACGCCGGAGCCGGCGGCGGATCGTCCAGCCAGGGGTCGGGATCGTCGGCGCGGGTGGTCTGCGGACGGCCGGACCTGCGGAATCGCGACACCGCGGTCACCGGGCCCGGCGTCGCGGCGGGGCGGGCGGATGCGGCGCGAGCGCCGTCGACGGGGCAGTGCCCGGGTGCTGGTCCATGGTCCTCCGTCCCGAGGCCGCCGGCGGGGAGCCACGGGCGGCGCGGAGGAGGACGCTAGGGTGACCGGCGCGACCCGGTGGGCGCTTGCGGGGGAGGGCTTCGCGATGGCGAACGCCCCAAGACCCTGCCGGACAGGCAGAGGGTCAGCCCGGGACCTCCCAGGTGTGCACCGGCTGGTTGGCCGCGGACGTGGCGACGTAGCGCTCGAGCATCCCGTGCAGCGCCCGCGGGCGGTCCATGCCGCGGTCCTCGAGCGCGGCGACGGTGTGGACCTGCCACGACGAGCCCGTCTGCCGGGTGACGCAGCGGCGCTCCAGCACGGTGAGGTAGCGGTCGCAGACCGCGCCGCTGACACCCCAGCGGGAGAGCCCCTCGTGCGCGAGCGGCAGCAGCGTGCGCAGGGCGAGCTCGTCCGGGCGGAGCCATCCGGTGCCGGGCCAGTAGAGCGGCGCGTTCATGCCGTGCCGGGCGGCGGTCGTGAAGTTCTCCGCGGCGGCCTCGAACGACACGGACTTCCACAGTGGCTCGTCGGACTCGACGAGGGTGCGCAGCAGCCCGTAGAAGAACAGCGCGTTCGCGACCATGTCGACCGTCGTCGGCCCGGCCGGCAACACCCGGTTCTCCAGCCGGACGTGCGGTTCGGAGCCGGAGGTGTCGTAGATCGGCCGGTTCCAGCGCCAGATCGTCCCGTTGTGCAGCGTCAGCTCCGGTAGCTCCGGCGCGCCGTGCTCGCGCAGCTGGGCCATCGGGTCGATGTCGCTGGTGACCGGCATCAGCGCCGGGAAGTACCGCGCGTTCTCGGCGAAGAGGTCGAGCACCGAGTCGATCCATCGTTCGCCGAACCACACCCGCGGACGCACGCCCTGGTTGCGCAGCTCGGGGGTGCGCACGTCGCAGGACTGCTCGAACAGCGGGATCCGGGTCTCGGCCCACAGGTTCGCCCCCATCAGGAACGGCGAGTTCGCCCCCAGCCCGAGCTGCACCCCGGCCAGGCACTGCGCTGCGTTCCAGTACTTCGCGAAGTCCGCGGGGGCGACCTGCAGGTGCAGCTGCATCGACGTGCAGGCGGCCTCCGGGACGATCGTGTCGAAGTCCTCGGCTAGCCGTTCGGAGCCGCCGTTGCCGGTGATGTCGACCCGGATCGGCTCGCCGCGGGCGGTGAGCATCTGGTCGTTGAGCGCGGTGAAGCGATCGTCGTGAGTGATCGACTCCGCGACCATGTGGTCGGAGCGCAACGTCGGCAGGATCCCGATCATGACCAGCTGGGTGTGCAGGTCCCCGGCCTTGGCCCCGGCCCCGGCGAGCAGGTCCAGGAGCTCGTGCTCGAGCAGGCGCCACTGATCCCCGGGAAGCGGCCGGGGCGGCAGGTTGAGCTCCAGGTTCCAGCGGCCGAGCTCGGTCTGGAACTCCTCGGCGTTGATCGTCTCCAGGACGTCGCGGCCGTTCAGCGACGGCGCCAGATCGGGGTCGACGAGGTTGAGCTCGATCTCGACGCCGGTCATCGGCTCGGAGTCGGCGAACGGGTACTCCCGCAGCATCTCCTCGAGGGTGTCGAGGCACCGCTGGACCTTGATCCGATAACGCTGGCGGTCGCGACGCGTGAACGTTGTCCGGTCGACGACCTGACCCATGCGAGAACCGACCTCCAAGAGGGGGGAGCGCCCGGCCGGGGACCGGCACCGGCAGGCGGCACTACACCGTGTCACATCGCCGGATCGAGCGGTACCGGCTGACCGGGCTACTGGCCGCGGCAGACGGTCGGCAGGGTGAGATCATCGGTCCTCGTGGCCATTCTCACCCCCGTCGGACGGGCCGACGACCCGCGCCTGGACGACTACCGTGACCTCACGACGGCCGACCGGCGCCCGGACCGTCCGGGCGGCCGCGGGCTGGTGATCGCGGAGGGTGTCGTCGTGGTCCGGCGGCTGCTCGCCTCCCCGTACCCGGTGCGGTCGCTGCTCGGCGTCCCGCGCCGCCTGCACGAGCTGGCCGGCGATCTCGAGCCGGTCGACGTCCCGGCCTACGCCACCGACGCCGACGTGATGGCCGAGACCGTCGGGTTCCACCTCAACCGCGGGGTGCTGGCCGTCGCCGACCGGGCCGACGTCCCGGATCCGGTGGAGCTGGCCGCCCGCGCACGCGTGCTGGCCGTCTGCGAGGGCGTCGGGGACCACGAGAACCTGGGCTCGTTGTTCCGTAACGCGGCCGCACTCGGGGTGGACGGGATACTGCTGGGCCCGTTCTGTTCCGACCCGCTCTACCGGCGCAGCGTGCGGGTCTCGATGGGGCACGTCCTGCGGGTGCCGTTCGCTCCGCTGCCCGGACCGTGGCCGGGCTCGTTGGAGATGCTGCGCTCCGCCGGCCTGACGATCGCCGCACTGACCCCGGACCCGGGTGCGGCTCGGCTCTCCCAGGCCGGCCTCTCCGGGCGCCGCACGGCTCTGCTGCTGGGTGCGGAGGGTCCGGGTCTGACCGACGAGGCCCTGGCGGCGGCGGACGTACGGGTTCGGATCCCGATGGCCACCGGCGTGGACTCGCTCAACGTCGCCACCGCCGCCGCGGTCGCCTTCCACGCGATCAGTGGCGACGACTGATCTCCCCCACACCGTGTCGCCGGACCCGCAGGACCCGCCGCGCCGCCGCGCGCTGAGCCTGTTCCCGCGCGCTGAGCCTGTGAACGCGCGTGTTGCTGCGCGCGCGTCGGCGTGGGGAGCGCGCGAGCGCGTGGGGAGCGCGCGAGCGGCCTCGCGGGGCTTGCTCAGCGCTGTCCGCGGACTCCGAGCAGGACCTCGTCCCAGGACGGCATGACCGGCTTGCCCTTCTTCGTCCGACGGTTCGCGGCCGGGCGGGAGCCGTTCGCGGCCTGCTTGGTGGACTCGGTGTCCGCGCCGAGGGTGTCCGCGCCGAGGGTGTCGGCGCCGCCGGTGTCCGCGTGGCCGGTCTCAGGGCCGCCACCGGTGTCGGGGCCGGCCGTGTCGGGGCCGCCGGTGTCGTTGGTGGCGGTTGTAGAGCCGCTCTCGACCTCACCGTCGGTGACGGTCTCGGAGGCAGGCCGCTCCGGCGTCGCGGCCGGCTCGGCCGAGACGGGCTCCGCGTCCGTTCGCCGGGACTCGGCCGGTGCCGGCTCCGCCGATGCGGGTGTCGACGTCGCGGCCGACGCCGCGTTCTGGGCGGGCGACTCGGCGGCGGGCCGACGCTCCTGAGCAGCAGGGCGAGGCTGCTCGCTCGTGCCGGGCTGCTCGGCCGGGCGGGACTGCTCGGCCGGGCGGGACTGGGTCGTCGACCCGGCATAGGCGGTGGCACCGCGTGCGGGCTCGGCCGGCTGCTCGTCGACCTCGCGCTGACGCGTGGTGTGAGACGGGGGCGGCGGGCTGGACCGCCGCTGCTCCGGGGCGATCCCGCGGGCGGGCCGGGGATCGCCGGCGGCGACGCGGGACTCCCCGGCGGCGGCCGCCCGGACGTGCGCGGTCTCGGGCTCGGGGACGGCCTCCTGCTCCTCGTCCCGGGCGATGTCGATCACCGGGCCGAGCGGGCGCAACGGACGGGCAGGCAGGCCCTCGACCAGGTCGCTGGCGTGCTCGTCGAGTGCGACCACGGTCCCGCCGTGCGCGCCGGGCTGGAACGCCCAGTGCGCGGCGTTGTCCGAGCGGCCGGCCTGCCAGGACAGCGCGACGACCCACTTGCCGTCCTCGCCCTTCCAGGAGTCCCAGCCGGTCTCGGTGTAGTCCTGGCCGCGCAGGCCGAACGTGTGCGCGACGGTCTCGCCGAGCGTCCGGATGTCGGGCCCGTCGCCGCGCTGTGGGTGAGCGCCCTGGGCGAGCTCCGCGGTGCGGGAGCGTTCCAGCAGCACGGGGTAGGCGAATCGTTCGATCTTCTGGACCGGCACCCCGGCTGCGGCGGCGACCTGCTCGACCGACGCGCCGCCGCGGATACGTGCCTGGATCTCCCGTGGGCGCAACTGGCTCTCCAACTCGATCGCGATCTGGCCGAGCCGGGTCACGTCCCCCCGCGCGGCAGCGCGAAGCTGCTCGTCGGCCGGCACGGTGTAGCGCTCGCGGCGGCCCGGGTCCTCGAGGACGACGGCACCGTCCCCGGTCATCCCGACGACCCGCAACGCGCGCATCGATCTGCCCTCCCGCTTCGTCCCCGTCCGGGTGACGGTAGTTGTCCCGAGCCCGGCATCGGGTGAGGCGCGCCGATGCGGGATCTCCCTGGTCGACGACCCTCACCGCATCCGGGGATGCCGGTGTTCTCACGGAACGTACGCAGAATTGCACGTCGCGTCACATCTGAGACCGTTGGGGTAGGTGTGGTTTGTGTGACTACGGAGCGTCGACTTCCTGCGACAGGTTGACTCACCGGCTGGTCAGCGGCGTCCCTTGCCGGAATCCAGGTGTCGTTACGGCGTGGCGGCGGCCGGCGCTACAGGGGCAGACTCAAGCTCGCGATGCTGTTGCAGCGCACGACTCGCTCCCGCTCGAACAGCCAGTAGGAGCACGCCACGACCTGGCCGTTGCCGTCCTCAGATCCGGGGATCGCGCCGAACCAGAGGTTGTCGAGAGTCTGCTCCCGTCGGACGCCCAGGTACGGGTCGTCAGTTCGACTCATGATCCAGGGCAGAACGATCAGGCTGATGTCCTCGGACGGATCCTCGCGCAGGATCCAAGCGTCGAGTTCGTCGATGAAGCGTTCCAGTCGCCAGGGCCGTTCACCGTTCGGCACGATGAGCTGGCCGGGCCCTCAGGTCGTCAATCCGTGCTGCCAGATCCTCGGGGGTGTCGCGCGTACCCGGAGTGTCCTTGGTCGTGGCTGCGTCGCTAAGCCAGTCGGCAACTGCCGCTGCGTCCAACACGGTGTCGGCACCGTCGTCCCCGGGCTCCGCCCGGAAGTACTCGGCCATCCATGACTCCGAGATCGGAGCGCTCTGTCCGGCCGGGCGGTCGACGTCGGCCTTCTGCCACGGGTCCTCGCTATGGGTGAGGTGAACCAGGTCGCGAGAGGATAATGCTCCGTACCGGCTCAGGACATACCCGATCGTGTTGAGTGCAACTTCCGGAAGGTGGGCGTCGATCGGGTGCGACTCGCCCTCCTTCTCCGCCCGCCACAGGGTGCCGATGACCGGGCCCATGTCCCAGGCAGAGATCGGCTCGTGGAAGAGCGGCGTGCCGAAGGTCGCGAGGTGATGGCCCTGGCAGTAGTACAGCAGTTTGTGGAGCTTGACCGCTCCGATGTCGGGCTGTCGGGCTCTGAGTGCCGCGGCAACGGCGTGAGCTGACAGTTGCACGCGATCAGAGTACGACGTCGACATCGGCCACCTCGAGCTCCGCTTCCTACAGTTAGAACGCATGTTCGAAGGTACCTGACTCGTCCTCCGCTGTACAGGGGTCCGGAGACCAAGAAGGCCGGGCCGCCCTCGCGGCCCGGCCCTCCGACGGATCCGGTGATTGCGCGAGGTCGGTCAGCCGCGCTGCTCGACGATCCAGTCGATGCAGGCGATCAGCGCCGAGACATCGTCCGGCTCGACGGCCGGGAACATCCCGATCCGCAGCTGGTTACGGCCCAGCTTGCGGTACGGCTCGGTGTCCACGACGCCGTTCGCGCGCAGCACGGACGCGATCGCCGCGGCGTCCACGGCGTCGTCGAGGTCGATCGTGCCGACGACCTGGCTGCGAAGCGCCGGATCGGTCACGAACGGGGTCGTGAACGAGCTCTTCTCGGCCCAGCCGTAGAGCCGGTCCGATGAGTCGCGGGTGCGCGCCACGCAGCCGTCGAGTCCGCCCAGGCCGTTCATCCAGTCGATCTGCTCGGCGAGCAGGAACAGCGTGGACAGGGCCGGGGTGTTGTAGGTCTGGTCCTTGCCGGAGTTGTCCACCGCGGTGGTCAGCGACAGGAACGGTGGGATCCAGCGGTCCGAGGCGCCCAGCTCGGCGACGCGCTCGAGCGCGGCCGGGCTCATCAGCGCGATCCACAGGCCGCCGTCGGAGGCGAAGCCCTTCTGCGGGGCGAAGTAGTAGACGTCGGCCTGGTTCACATCGACCGGCAGGCCGCCCGCGCCGGACGTCGCGTCGATCGTGACGAGCTGGTCCGCGGTCGTGCCCTCGGGGCGGAGTACCGGCACCGAGACACCGGTCGAGGTCTCGTTGTGCGCCCAGGCCAGGACGTCGACCGACGGGTCCGTGATCGGCTCGGGCGCGCTGCCCGGATCGGCGGAGACGACCACCGGATCGGCCAGGAACGGCGCGCCCCGGGTTGTCTCGGCGAACTTGGCGGAGAACTCGCCGTAGGTCAGGTGCAGCGAGCGCTCGCGCACGAGACCGAACGCGGCGGCGTCCCAGAACGCCGTCGAACCGCCGTTGCCGAGCACCACCTGGTAGCCCTCGGGCAGCGAGAACAGTTCGGACAGTCCGGAGCGGACGCGTCCGACCAGGGACTTCACGGGCTTCTGCCGGTGTGAGGTGCCCAGCAGCGACGTGCCGGTGGCGGCCAGGGCGGCCAGCTGCTCGGGGCGGACCTTGGACGGTCCGCAGCCGAAGCGGCCGTCCGACGGCAGGAGATCGGCAGGGATCTTCAGATCGGTGGGGATCGAGGTCACGGCCTCCAGTGTTGCAGCCCGCGTTCCGGCTGCCACCCGCACGGTGTGCGGAGCCACAACCGGGTCAACCGTCCGGCGGGGCCCGGTGCGCGCGCCGGTAGGCCGGCGGCGACATCCCGACCTCGGTGGAGAGGTGCATCCGCATCGACGCCGGGCTGCCGAACCCCGCGCGGGCGGCGAGGCCGGTCCACCGGCAGGTCCGTGCTCTCCAGCAGCCGCCGGGCCAGCTCCACCCGGCCACTTACGTCCGGCGGCGCGGGAGCGAACAGTGAGCCCGGTGAGCGACCTCCGTGACCCCGCGTCCGCCGACCCGCCCGCCCGACGCCGGATCCATCCGGCGTGGTGGGCAGCGGGCGCGACGTTCCTCGCGCTGCTCGGCGCGGCCGGGTTCCGGTCCACACCCGGGGTGATGGTCGAGCCGCTGCACTCCGAGTTCGGCTGGTCGATCGGCGCGATCTCGTTCGCGCTGTCGGTGAACCTGGCTCTGTTCGGGCTCACCGCGCCGTTCGCGGCCGCGCTGATGGAGCGGGTCGGGGTGCGCCGGGTGGTGAGCGGCGCGCTGGTGCTGGTCGCGGTGGGCAGCGGGCTGACCGTGTTCATGACGTCGATCTGGCAGCTGGTGCTGCTCTGGGGCGTGGTCGTCGGCCTGGGCACCGGCTCGATGGCGATGGCGCTGGTGGCCACCGTGGTCGGGCGCTGGTTCGTGGCGCGGCGCGGTCTGGTCTCCGGTGTCCTCACCGCGGCCACGGCCACCGGGCAGCTGATCTTCCTCCCGCTGATCGCGGCGATCGTGCAGTCCGACGGCTGGCGCCCGGCCGCGCTGACGATCTCCGGCGCGGCGCTGGTCGTCGTACCGGTGGTGTTGTTGATGCTGCGCGACCGTCCCTCCGACGCCGGGGTGCTGCCCTACGGCGGCACCGCCGAGGACGTGGTCGCCCCGGTGCGCAGCGGGGTCGCGGCGATGGCCGTCCGCGCGCTGGGCTCCGCGGTCCGGGTGCCCACGTTCTGGCTGCTCGTCGGCGGGTTCTTCGTCTGCGGCGCGACGACGGCCGGACTGGTCCAGTCGCACTTCGTCCCGGCCGCGCACGACCACGGCATGCCGGCCACCGCGGCCGCGAGCCTGCTGGCCGTGGTCGGGATCTTCGACCTGGTCGGGACGATCTGCTCCGGCTGGCTGACCGACCGCTACGACCCGCGGGTGCTGCTCGCCGTCTACTACGGCCTGCGCGCGGTCTCGCTGGCGCTGCTCCCGCCGTTGTTCGGCTCGGACCTGAACGCGAGCATGTTCGCCTTCGTGATCTTCTACGGGCTGGACTGGGTGGCGACGGTCCCGCCGACCCTGGCCCTGTGCCGGGACGCGTTCGGGCAGTCCGCGCCGATGGTGTTCGGCTGGATCTTCGCCTCGCACCAGCTCGGCGCGGCGTTCGCGGCCCTGGCCGCCGGGTTGGTGCGGGACGCTCTGGGTAGCTACGACGCCGCGTGGTTCGGCGGGGCGGTGCTGTGCGTCGTCGCGGCCGGGCTCTCGATGGCGATCAGGAGGTCACCGGCCCCGGCCACCGCGCCGGTCTGACCGGCGACGCGGCGGGGGCCGGAATCGTCGGGGAATCCCGCCCGGCCCGGGGACGTGCGCCGCGGCGCCCGCACCGGTAGACCGTACCGATGACCCACATCCACATTGCGGAGCGACCGTGACGGCGGCCGTCGACGACCTGAAGCGGATCGGTCATGACCTGAACCGGCCCGAGTCCGTCCTGGCGACGGCCACCGGCGACCTCTACACCAGCAACGCCGACGGCGGCGTCAGCCACCTGCACCCGGACGGGAGCCACTCCCGCTACCTGGGAAGTACCGCGGACCTACCCGGACCGCTGCATCCGAACGGGATCGCGCTGGAGGCCGACGGCTCGTTCCTGCTCGCGCACCTCGGTCAGGGTGAGCGGGAGGGCGGGGTGTTCCGGCTGCAGCGCGACGGTCAGCTGACCCCGGTGCTGCGCGAGGTGGACGGCGCCGCGCTGCCGCCGACGAACCACGTCACCCGCGACCACCGCGGCCGGTTGTGGATCACCGTGTCCACCACGGCGCACCCGCGCGACACCGACTTCACCCCGAACGCGGCCAGCGGATTCGTGGTGTGCGACGACGGCACCGGACCCCGGATCGTCGCCGACGGGCTGGGCTACACCAACGAGTGCCTGCCGTCCCCGGACGGCCGCTGGCTGTACGTGAACGAGACGTTCACGAAGAGGCTGTCCCGGTTCCCGCTGTCCGAGGCCGGCGAGCCCGGGCCCAAGGAGGTCGTGGCCGAGTTCGGGCGCGGCGAGTTCCCGGACGGGCTCGCGCTCGATGAGGAAGGCGGTGTCTGGGAGGCGTGCGTGGTGTCCAACCGGGTGCTGCGGGTCCTCCCGGACGGCACCGTGGAGACCTGGCTCGACACGGCCGACCGCGGGCACGTCGAGGGTGTGGAGGAGGCCTGGGCGTCCGGGAGGATGCGGGCCGCCCACATCGGCGGTCGCGGCGGATTCTCCCCGCTGGGGCAGGTGTCATCGCTGGCGTTCGCCGGCCCGGAGCGCCGGACGATCGTGCTCGGCTCGCTACGCAACCCCTACCTGATCTCCGCGCCGGCCCCGGTCGCGGGAGTGGAGCCGCCGCACTGGCACTACCGGACCTAGCTGCCGACCAGGTCCCAGCCCTCGATGGCCTGCGGGGCGCGCGGGCCCGGCCCGATGTACTGCGCGGACGGGCGGACCAGCTTGTTCTCCCGCTTCTGCTCCATGATGTGCGCCGACCAGCCCGCGGTCCGGGCGCTGGTGAACATGGCCGGCATCATGTGCGGCGGCACCTGCGCGAAGTCCAGGATCACCGCCGCCCAGAACTCGACGTTGGTCTCGATCGGGTGGTCCGGACGGCGCTCGCGCAGGATCGACAGCGCAGCCTTCTCCAGCGCGGCGGCCACCTCGAAGCGCGGCGCGTCGAGTTCCTGGCAGGTGCGGCGCAGCACCCGGGCCCGCGGGTCCTCGGCCCGGTAGACCCGGTGCCCGAAGCCCATGAGCTTCTCCTTGCGGTCGAGGATGCCCTTGACCAGC
>JAKDNL010000180.1 GCA_030451825.1 Pseudonocardia sp.
CGCGCGGGGCGCGCCGGGCGCCCCCGCCCCCCCCCCGCGCCGCCCGCCCCCCGCCGCCGCCCCCCCCCCCGCGCCAGGTCCGCACGGTACTCGGCGACGGCCTGGCCGGGTTCCGGGCCCAGCCGCACCGATCCCGCGGTGGGCGCCGGGGTCGACCCGCTGCCCTCGCTACCCGCGACGACTGCGGCCAGCACCACCACCAGCGCGAGCCCGCCCAGGATCGCGAACCTCGTCCGAGCCCGCATCAGTCCCCGGTCCCTCAGTCCCGCAGGGTGTCCAGAGCGGTGGCGAGATCGTCCGGGTACGGGCTGGTGAACTCCACCTGCCGCCCGTCCCCGGGGTGGGCGAAGCCCAGCACGCGCGCGTGCAGCCACTGCCGGGTCAGGCCGGTGCGGGCGGCCAGCGTCGGATCGGCGCCGTAGGTGAGGTCGCCGACGCAGGGGTGGCGCAGCGCGGAGAAGTGCACCCGGATCTGGTGCGTGCGCCCGGTCTCCAGGCGCACGTCGAGCAGGCTCGCGGCCCGGAACGCCTCGACCGTGTCGTAGTGGGTGACGCTCGGGCGCCCGCTCGCGACGACGGCGTAGCGGTAGTCGTGGCGGGGGTGCCGGTCGATCGGGGCGTCGATCGTGCCCGAGGACGGATCCGGGTGCCCCTGCACGACGGCGTGGTAGCGCTTGCGCACGGTGCGCTCCTTGAACGCCCGCTTCAAGACGGTGTAGGCGCGCTCGGACTTGGCGACCGCCATCACCCCGGTGGTGCCGGCGTCGAGGCGGTGCACGATCCCCTGCCGCTCGGCCGGGCCCGAGGTCGCCAGCCGCACGCCCAGCGCGGCGAGGCCGCCGGTCACGGTCGGCCCGTCCCAGCCGGGGCTCGGGTGCGCGGCCACCCCGACCGGCTTGTCCACCACGACGATGTCGTCGTCCTCGGCCAGGATCGCCAGTCCCGCGACCTGCTCCTCGGGTGCCGCGAGGCCGGCCGGTGCCGCGGCGTCCGGCAGCTCGATCTCCAGCCGGCTCCCGCCGGGCAGCCGGTCGGACTTGCCGGCGACCTGCCCGTCGACGGCGACCCGGCCGTCCTCGGCCAGGCCGGCGACGACGGTGCGGGACAGCCCCAGCATCCGGGACAGCCCGGCGTCGACACGCATCCCGTCGAGCCCGTCGGGCACCGGCATCTGGCGCAGCTCACCCACGGTCGTCCTCCTTGCCGGGCGACCGGGAGCCGTCGATCTCGACCCCGCGCACGGCCATCAGCACCAGCAGGATCCCGCCGCAGACGATCGAGGAGTCGGCCACGTTGAACACCGGCCAGACGCTCCCGTCCGGGGCGAACAGCGACACGAAGTCCACCACGTGCCCGCGCAGCGGGCCGGGCGAGCGGAAGAACCGGTCGATCAGGTTGCCCAGCGCGCCGCCGAGCACCAGACCGAGCCCGACCGCCCAGCCGGTGGACGCGAGCCGGCGCGCGATCCGGACGATCACCCCGACCACCACGATGGCGACGATCGTCAGGATCCAGGTGTAGCCGGTGGCGATCGACCAGGCCGCGCCCGGGTTGCGCAGCAGGACCAGGTACACCGCGCCGCCGAGCAGCTCCAGCGGCGGCCGGTCCTGAAGCGACGCGACAGCGGCGACCTTGGTCAGCACGTCGACGGCCAGGACGGCGGCGGCGATCCCGGCCAGCAGGGCGACCCCGCGGCGGGCGACCCCACCGCCTCCGCCCCCACCGCTGCCGAGGGGATCCCGGCCGGCGCGGGGGCCTGCGGGGTCGGCGCACTCCTCGGTCACCCCACGATTATGCGCGGGCCCGCTCAGCCGTCGCGGTCCGGGCGGTCGCCCTCACGCCAGCGGACCAGGGCGCCACCCCGGTCGACGGCCCGGATCCGGCGTTCGGCCTTCTCCCGCACCTCCCGGGTGGCCACGACGAGGAACTGGTCGCCCGAGCGCAGCCGGGTCTCCCCGTCCGGGGTGAACGCCGCCTTGTCCCGCACGACCAGGCTGATCGTCGCGCCGACCGGCAGCCGCAGCTGGCGCAGGTAGATTCCGTGCAGCTTGGAGCCCTCGGGCACCTTGACCTGCAGCAGCTCGGCGTCGACCTCGTCCAGCGGGGCGGCGTCCACCTCGACCTCGCGGGTGTCGGTGCGCGAGGCGATCCCGAGGACCTTCGCGACCCAGGGCAGCGTGGTGCCCTGCAGCAGGGTGAGCAGGACGACCAGCACGAACACGACGTCGACCAGGGGCTGGTAGGTGGGACCGCCCTCGACGAGGGCGATCAGCGCGAGCACGATGGGCACCGCCCCGCGCAGCCCCGCCCAGGACAGGAACACCTGCTCGCGCCACGGCATCCGGAACGGCAGCGCCGCGGCCAGCACCGAGGCCGGGCGGGCGGCCAGCAGCAGCACCGCGGCCGCGATCAGGGCCGGTATCACGGCGTCGAGCAGCCGCGCCGGGCTGGCGTAGAGCCCGAGCAGCACGAACAGCCCGATCTGGGCCAGCAGCCCGGTGCCCTCGGCGAAGGAGACGACGCCGCCGCGGTGCGGCAGGTTCGCGTTGCCCAGCACCAGCGCGCAGACGTAGGTGGCCAGCAGCCCGGACGCGTGCGCCCACTGCCCGCAGGCGTAGGCGAGCACGCAGACCGACATCGCGGCCAGCGGGTAGAGGCCGGTCGAGGGCAGCGCGGCCCGGCGCAGCGCCCACCCGCCGCCGAACCCGAGCGCCGCCCCGATCACCGCCCCGGCGACGAGCTCGTAACCGACCAGCAGCGGCGTCGTCCACCCGATCGGCTCGGTCGAGGCGAGCACGGACACGGCGATCACGACCGGCGCGTCGTTCATGCCGGACTCCAGCTCCAGGGTCCCGGCCAGCCGGCGCGGCACCGCGACCCCGCGCAGCACGCTGAACACCGCGGCCGCGTCGGTGGAGGACAGGACCGCGCCCCAGAGCAGCGCGACCCGCCAGTCCAGGCCGAGCAGGAAGTGCATCGCGGTGCCGGCGACCCCGATGCTGACCACGACCGACACCGTCGACAGCAGGATCCCGACGCCGAGCGCGGGCCGCACCGCCGACCACCGGGTGGTCAGACCGCCCTCGATCAGGATCAGCACCAGGGCGGCGAGGCCGAGGGTCTCGGTGAGGCGGGCGTCGGAGAACTCGAAGCCGATCGCGGACTCGCCGAGCACCAGTCCGATACCGAGATAGAGCAGCAGTGACGGCAGCCCGAGTCGTACCGAGACCCGCACGGCCAGTACTCCGATCAGCACCACCGCGGCGGCGATACCCAGTACCAGCTCCAGGCTCACCGTCCCCCACCTCCGCGCCGTACCCGGGGAAACCCTATCGGCGCAGGTCGCGACGTCCCTCGGCCGGGGTTGGCACCGGGTTCCGGCGGGCCGGTCTCAGGTGTGCCAGAGAAGTGTCACCGCGTCCCGCCCGCGCATCGGGATCTCCGCCAGCGCCGCGTCGACCTCGCCGGACCGTTCCGGGGGCAGGCACAGCCGCCGGGTCACCCACGCCGGGTCGTGCGGGTGGCGACGCGCGCGCTGCCAGTGCCGCACCTGCGGTACGACGCCCAGCTCCCCCAGCACGGCGATCGCGTCACGGTGCGTCGCGGACGGCGGCCGGTGCAGGTCGTGGAAGCGCGCCCAGAGCGGGTCCAGCCAGGCCAGCGGGTGCTCGGGCAGCATCTCGACCACCACCCCGCGCCGCGCCGCGGCGGTGAGCGCGCCCAGGAACGGGGCCAGGTCGACGACGTTGTGCAGCACGTGGTGACACACCACGACGTCGGCGGCCCCTGCCCGGGCCGCGACGTCGGGCCAGCGCCCGTGCACGGTCGCGCAGGCGACGCCGCGCTCCCGGGCGCCCGCGGCGAACACGTCCAGCATGTCCGCCTGCTGGTCGGCCCCGGTGACCCGGGTCAGGGGCCCGAGGAGCGCGAACGCGGCGTCCCCTCCCCCGCATCCGACGTCGAGCACGGTGCCGGCCCCGTCGAGCAGCTCCAACGCGGCGTCGCGGGACGGGGTGTCGGCCGCGACGTCCGGGGCGCGGAAGTCGCGCGGGTCGTGCGTCCAGGGGTCGGCGGGGGCACCGGCCAGGATCTCCGGCGGGATGCCCCGGCCGGACTGGAGCTCGGCCCAGCGCCGCGCCGCCGCACCCGTCCGGCCGAGCCCGGGCCCGGGCCGGGCCGGGTCGCCGGTCACGCCGACAGGCCCACGGCCACGCCGGCCCCGTCCGGACGCGACGCCGTCGCGGCGGCCGTCGTCAGGGCGTCCAGCCCGGCCGCGATCGGTCGCTGCTCGCGGCTCCCGCGCCGGATGCAGGTCAGCAGCCGCCGCCGGGGCGCCGTGGTGTCGCGCAGCGGCACCCGGGTCACCGGCAGCTCGCCCGGGATCCGCACCAGCCGGGGTACCAGCGCGACGCCGAACCCGTAGGAGACGAGCGAGGCGACGGCGGCCCACTCCCGGGCCTCGTGGGCGACGGTCGGGCGGAACCCGGCAGCCGCACAGGCCACGAGGGCGAGCTCGTGCTGGTCGCAGGTCCCCGGGGCGGCAAGCACCCACGGCTCGTGTGCCGCCTGTTCCAGCGCCACCGACGGCGCGCCGGCCAGCGGATGGTCCCGCGGGACGAGGAGGTCCTGCGGCTCGTCGAGCAGCGGGGACTGCTCGAACCGGGGATCGTCGGTCGGCGGGCCCTGAAGGTTCGGCACGATCACCGCGATGTCGACCTCGCCGGAGAGCACCCGCTCGAACGCGTCGACGGCCTCCAGCTCGGTGATCCTCGCCTCGATCCCAGGCTCCCGCTCCCGCAGCAGGGCCACCGCCGGGGCCACCACCATGTCCAGGCTGGACGGGAAGCCGCTGATGTTCAGGGCCCCGCCGGTCTGCTCCCCGCACTCCCGGATCTCGCCCTGCGCGGTCTCCCACATCGCGGAGAGCTCGTCGGCATGCCGGATCAGGGCGTGCGCGGCCGGGCTGAGCCGGACGCCGCGCCCGTCCGGGACCAGCAGCCCGACACCCACCTCCTTGGCCAGCTGGCGCAGCTGCTGGGACACCGCGGACGGGGTGAGGTGCAGGGAACGGGCGGCCGCGGTGACCGTGCCGACGTGGTGGACGACACGGAGCACCTGTACCCGGCGAAGGTCTAGCATGAAGCCATTCTGCACGTTTCTGTCGAGAAACGTGAAATAGACATCACCGGTCGGTCACCGGATCCTGGAGTCATGAACACACCGCCCGCACCGGGGACCCACCCCGGCACGCCTGCCGTCCCGACACGCCCCGCCGCCCACCTCGCCCTCGCCGGGGCCGCCCTGCTGCCGGCCGCCGCGGTCGCGGCCGTCCTTCCGGGACGGGCGTTGCTCGCCCTGGCGGTTCTCGCCCTGTTCGCCGCGGCCGTGACCCGCACCGGCCTCTGGGTCGTCGGCGACCGGACCGGCCGGGCCGCCACCGTGCTCGCGGCCCGGACCGGCGGGATCGCCGCCCTCGCCGGCCTCGGGCTGGCCGGCCTGGCACTGCTGCTCGGGCCCGCGACGGTGGACGTGCTGGCCGGGCTCATCCTGGTCGGCGTGCTCTACCGGTGGGTCACCCGCTGAGACCGACCCGGGCCAGCAGGGTGACGGTGGCACCGTCGGGAGCCACCACCTGACCGGACGAGCCGGTCACCTCGCCGTCGGCGTAGGTCACCGACCCGGCCAGCACCTCGCCGGTCACGAACGCCTCGTGCGTGCGCACCGCGTCCAGCACCGCGTCCGGCCCGGACAGGGTCAGCACGATCCTGTCGCTGACCTCCAACCCCGCCTCCCGACGGGCCTGCTGCACCACCCGGACGACGTCGCGGGCGGTGCCCTCGGCGGCCAGCTCCGGGGTGATCGCGGTGTCCAGGACGACCAGCCCGCCCTGCGGACCCGACTCCGTGCCCGGCAGCGACGCCGTGTGTTCCGGGTCCTGCGCCACCAGCTTCTCCGTGAACTCGCCCTCGAGCAGCTCGATCCCGCCCGCGGTGACGGTGCCGTCCGGGCTGGCCGCCCAGTCACCGGCCTTCACCGCCGTGATGCACCTCTGCACGTCGCCGCCCAGGCGAGGGCCCGCGGCGCGGGCGTTGACCGCGAGCTCGAACCGGCCGTGCGCGGCAACGTCGTCGGTCAGCGCCACGTCGCGGACGTTGACCTCGTCACGCAGCAGGTCGACGAACGGCTCCAGGGTCGCCGCGTCGGCCGCGGCCACGGTGAGCAGCGGCAACGGCTGGCGCACCCGGACCTTCGACGACTTGCGCAGTGACAGCGCCCCGGACGCGACCTGGCGGACCCGGTCCATGGCCGTGACCAGCGCGGCGTCGCGGCGCAGCGGATCCGCCTCGACGGTGCTGGTGGACGCCGGGTCCGGTCCTCCGGGCCAGTCGCACAGGTGCACCGACCGGCCGCCGGTCAGCCCCTGCCAGATCTTCTCCGTGGTCAGCGGCAGCAGCGGCGCGGCGACCCGGCAGGTCGCCTCCAGCACGGTGTGCAGGGTGTCGATCGCGTCCGCGTCGCCGGCCCAGAAGCGGTCCCGGGAGCGGCGCACGTACCAGTTGGTCAGCACCTCGGCGTGGTCGCGGACCCGCTCGCAGGCCCCGGCGATGTCGTAGACGTCCATCGCCGCGGTGACGCCGTCGACCAGGTCCGCGGTCTTGGCCAGCACGTACCGGTCCAGCACGTGGGTCGAGTCGTGCCGGACGGTCCCGGCCCGCCCGGCCGCGCCGGCGTAGAGCGACAGGAAGTACCAGGTGTTCCACAGCGGCAGGATCGCCTGCCGCACGCCCTCCCGGATGCCCTGCTCGGTGACGATGAGGTTCCCGCCGCGCAGCACCGGGCTGGCCATCAGGAACCAGCGCATCGCGTCCGAGCCGTCCCGGTCGAACACCTCGTTCACGTCCGGGTAGTTCTTGCGCGACTTGGACATCTTCGCGCCGTCGTCGCCGAGCACGATGCCGTGCGCCGAGCAGTTGCGGAACGACGGCCGGTCGAACAGCGCCGTGGCCAGCACGTGCAGCGTGTAGAACCAGCCGCGGGTCTGGCCGTTGTACTCGACGATGAAGTCGCCCGGGTAGTGGTGCTCGAACCAGTCCGCGTTCTGAAATGGGTAGTGCACCTGCGCGAACGGCATCGAACCCGACTCGAACCAGCAGTCCAGCACCTCCGGCACCCGGCGCATGGTCGAGTTGCCGGTCGGGTCGTCCGGGTTCGGCCGGGTCAGATCGTCGACGTAGGGCCGGTGCAGGTCGGTCGGCCGCACGCCGAAGTCGCGTTCGAGCTCGTCGAGCGAGCCGTAGACGTCGGTGCGCGGATAGTGCGGGTCGTCGGAGACCCAGACCGGGATCGGGCTGCCCCAGTAGCGGTTGCGCGAGATCCCCCAGTCCCGGGCGCCTTCGAGCCACTTGCCGAACTGCCCGTCCTGCACGTGCGACGGGGTCCAGTCGATCTGCTGGTTGAGCTCCACCATCCGGTCCCGGAACGCCGTGACCTGCACGAACCAGGAGTCGACGGCGCGCTGGATCAGCGGGTTCCCGCAGCGCCAGCAGTGCGGGTACGGGTGGTCGTAGGTCTCGTGGCGCAGCAGGACGCCGAGGGTGTGCTCGCTGCCGTCACGCAGGTCGCGGATGATCTGCGGGTTCGCGTCGAACACGAGCATCCCGGTGTAGGGCGGCACCTCGGTGGTGAACTCACCGCGGGTGTCGACCGGCACGACGGTCTCGATCCCGGCCGCGTCGGTGACCTCCTTGTCCTCCTCACCGAACGCCGGCGCGATGTGCACGAGCCCGGTGCCGTCCTCGGTCGTGACGTAGTCCGCCGAGAGCACGACGTGCGCGTTCGCCCGGCCGAGGAAGAAGTCGAACGGCGGGGTGTAGGCGGTGTCCAGGAGATCCCGGCCGACCATCCGCGCGACGACCCGCGGCTGTTCGCCGAGCTCACGCGCGTACGCGGCGAGCCGGGCCTCGGCCAGCACCCAGCGCTCCCCCCGCGCCTCGACGACGACGTAGTCCACGTCCGGGTGCACGGCCACGGCCAGGTTCGACGGCAGCGTCCACGGGGTCGTCGTCCAGACCAGCGCCAGCGCGCCGTCGAGGTCCGCACGGTCCGGGGCGCTGAGCCGCAACCCGACCGTGACGGCCGGGTCCTGACGGTCGAGGTAGACGTCGTCCATCTTCGTCTCGGTGGCCGACAGCGGGGTCTCGCAGCGCCAGCAGTACCAGAGCACCCGGAACCCGGAGTAGACCCAGCCCTTGTCCCACAAGGTCTTGAACGCCCAGATGACGCTCTCCATGTAGTCCAGGTCGAGCGTCTTGTAGTCGTTGTCGAAGTCGACCCAGCGCGCCTGGCGGGTCACGTAGTCGCGCCACTCCCCGGTGTAGCGCAGCACCGAGGTGCGACAGGCCTCGTTGAACGCGGCCACGCCCATCTCGTCGATCTCGGACTTGTGCTTGATGCCGAGCTGGTGCTCGGTCTCCACCTCGGCGGGCATGCCGTGGGTGTCCCAGCCGAACCGGCGTTCGACCCGGCGCCCGCGCATGGTGCGGTAGCGCGGGACGACGTCCTTGACGTAGCCGGTCAGCAGGTGCCCGTAGTGCGGGAGGCCGTTGGCGAACGGGGGGCCGTCGTAGAAGACGTACTCGTTGTCCCCGTCGGTGCCGGCGGGGCGCTGCTCGACCGAGGCGCGGAACGTGTCGTCGGCGTCCCAGGACCGCAGGATCTCCCGCTCGGTGTCGGGGAAAGACGGATGCGCGTCGACGGCCGGGTAGGCAGCGGGTTCGTTCACGGCGGGTGCTCCTCGTGCGGGTGCGGTCAGCTCCTCACACGGGGACGACGACGCCGGGTCGGCGATGCCGCGGTACCACCCCGCTTGCACGGGCTCCGCTCGCGCGGGCACCGTGCCACTTCCTTTGCACGGCGATGACGGGCCGCGTCCGTCCGGTTCTAGTCCGGTCCGTCGCACCGCGTGCGGTGCGACACCCGTTTCTTCCGGAGGCTCCCCGGTGATGGCCGGATCGATGCCTGTGCCATCAGGGTAGCGCGGCCGCGCCACCGGGTTCTCCGAGACCGCCCGAAAGTACGTCGGTGAATCGGATGGCCGCGGACACGGATGACGTGATCGACGCGACCGCACATACCTGCTGGTCGCCGCACATATCGCGGACCTGTTGTGCGGTGGCATCACACTGTGTGCGGTGGCCCATCGACGGCGCCGAACCTGCGAGCACGACCGTTACCGGACCTGGGCGGGGTGGCGTTCTCCGAGCGTGCGGTTCGGCGAGCACCAGCCGCACGGGGTGAACCCGAGCTCGACGGCCTCGCTGACCGGCAGCGGGATCACCGATTGTCCGGGCAACGACCGGCAGCCCTGTACGTGGTAGCGCGGGTGCTCGTCGATGACGACGACCTCGTCCGGCAGCCGCGCGACGAGCGACGCCGTGGTCGGGTCACGAGGCTCCTCCGGAGCATCGCCCACCGCTGCCGGGACATCGTCGGCGCCGGCGGACCGGTCCGCACCCTGTGGGTCGAGCATGGCGGTGCGCTCCGCGGATCCGTCGGTCGGTACCGCCGGCGCGCCGGCCGCGGACGGCCCGGCTCCGGAGGTGTTCTCCCCGGACGTGCTCCCCGCGGCGGCGGTGTCCGTAGCGGTAGTGGTGGCGGCGGCGGACGTTTCCGGTGCGCCCGGCGCGGAGGCCCCGGCCGCGGAGGCGGACGTCGAGGAGCCACCGCGGTCGGTCTCGCCGGCCGTGCTCGCGTCGCCGTCACCCGGATCGCCGCCACGACCCGATCCCGCGACACCGGCCACCGCTGCCGCCCCCGCGGCGAGTCCGGCCGCCGTACCGGCGCCCGGTCCCGAGCCCGACGCCGCGTCGGCGTCCGATGCCGTCCCGGACCCGGGGGGCTCGCCGGAGCCGCCCGCCGGGACCGGCGGCGTACCGCCGTCTCCCGGACGCGACGTTCCATGATCAACTTCAGGCGCGGCCGCACCGGCTGCGACCGCGGCGGAGCCCTCCGACGACGTCGATGACCTCGCCCCTTCCGGGGCGCCGTCACCCGTCGAGGTAGGCGATTCAGTCACGCTCTGTGACGAAACTCCACCCGATCGGGAAACGCCGGAAGGTGCATCAGCAGAGCCGGACGGTCTGATGACCGGCATCACGACCGTCTGATCGGCGGCGCTCTCGGGAGCGCCGGGACGCTCGTCCCCCACCTGGGCAGGATCCTGGCTCGGGGCCGACCCCGCGGAGGGCGGTGTCGTCGCCCGGGGGACGATGGGGAGCACCTGGGTGGCCGGCTCCATCTCCGCGGCGCGCCGGTCGTCGTACCCGGTACCAGCGGCGCCGGCGCGGTCCTCGTCGGACCCGCGCCCCGGTGTCTGATCGGCGGAAGCGAGGCCCTGCCGGCCCGCGCGCTCCGCCGATCTGGTCTGCAACCAGTCGTAGACCAGCACCGCAGCGGCGATCAGGCTGATCCCCACCGACGCCCAGGCCAGCACCACCAGGTGCAGGAACCATCCGGCGAGCAGCAGGACCAGCGCGATCACTACGAGAATCAGAACGAGCACCAGCATCGGTGAACTCCGTCGTTCGGCAGCGGCACCCGGCCGCTCCCCCGGTCGTCGTCAGTCGTCCGGCGCACCCGGGAGGTTCAGCTCCCGGTGTCCGCCCTCTGGCCGTAACCCGACGCGGCGTACCCGCCGTTCGAGGACGACCGTGCGGTGTCCGAGGCCGGCGCGGCCGACCCACGACCCTCGAGGTCCCGCAGCTGGGACTCCAGATAGGTCTTGAGGCGGGTGCGGTACTCCCGCTCGAACGTCCGGAGCTCATCGATCTTCTTCTCCAGCACGGACTTGTCCCGCTGGATCGCCCCGATGATCTCGTTCTGCTTGCGCTCCGCCTCGCTGACCAGCGTCGTGGACTTCTCGCGGGACTGGCGCTCGAGCGTCTCGGCCCGTGTCCGGGCGTCGTTGAGCATGGTCTCGGCACGCGCACGCGCCTCGTTGACCAGGCCGTCGGACTTGGTCCGGGCGTCGGAGAGGAGCTGCTCGGACTTGGTCCGGGCATCCGACAGCATCGTGTCGGCCTCGTTCTTGGCCTCGGCGGTGAGCCGGTCGGCCATCTCCTGGGCCAGGCCGAGCACCTTCGCGGCTTGGACGTGGTGGTCACCACCGTCCGCTGCCGCGTCGGCCAGCTGCGGCGCCGGGGCACCCGCGGACATCCGCGGAGCCTCGGAGCGCTGCATCGGCGGCTCCTGGCGCTGCATCGCCTGGGTCTGCTGGGCGGGAGCCGGCTGGGACCGGGACTCCTCCAGGTCGGCCTCGGCGTCGCCGAGTCGCTGCTCCAGCGAAGCGACCTGGTCTCGGAGGTCGTCGTTCTCCCCGACCAGTCGGGCCAGTTCGGCCTCGACCAGATCGAGGAAGGCGTCAACCTCGTCCTCGTTGTACCCCCTCTTCCCGATAGGGGGTTTGCTGAACGCGACGT
>JAKDNL010000812.1 GCA_030451825.1 Pseudonocardia sp.
ATGGACATCACCCCGGAGAAGGTGCTGGAGATCCAGCAGTACGCCCGGGAGCCCATCTCGCTGGACCAGACGATCGGCGACGAGGGCGACTCGCAGCTCGGTGACTTCATCGAGGACTCAGAGGCCGTGGTGGCCGTCGACGCGGTCAGCTTCACGCTGCTGCAGGACCAGCTGCAGTCGGTGCTGGCCACGCTGTCCGAGCGCGAGGCCGGTGTGGTGCGCCTGCGCTTCGGGCTCACCGACGGCCAGCCGCGCACGCTGGACGAGATCGGCCAGGTCTACGGGGTCACCCGGGAGCGGATCCGGCAGATCGAGTCCAAGACGATGTCGAAGCTGCGTCACCCGTCGCGCTCGCAGGTGCTCCGGGACTACCTGGACTAGGCACATCGACGACGGCGGGCCCGGATCCACTCGAGTGGATCCGGGCCCGTTGTCGTGCACCTGGTCAGGCCGCCGGCATGAAGTCGACACCATCGATGGTGAACTGGTTCTCGTCGTCGGTGAGGTTCTTCTTCAGATACGGCGAGTAGGTCTGGACCGACACCGTATTGGCCACCGGGTCGAACTCCATCATCCGCAGGTAGCTGTTCGGGTCCCGCTCGTCGGATTCCTGGTAGTCGGCCTGCACCTGGTAGACGGTGTTGCCCTGGTCACCCTCCTCCTCGATCACGCCCTGGGTGTGGTAATGCCCGGAGAACACGAACGATATGTTCTTGTGCTTGCTCACCAGCTCCGACCACAGCTGCTTGCCGACCTTGTCCTTCTCGGTGCCCTTCTGGTAGCCGTGCGTGGCGAGCATGACCTGATGTCGCGGGTGGTCGGAGATCACCTCGTTGCCCCAGGCGATCTCCTCGTCGGTCGGCGCGTACTTCAGCGTCAGGACCAGCCAGTCGGTGCCGCCGGCGCGGAAGGTGTGGAAACTGTTGTCGTTCTTGCCGGCCGGCAGCGATCCGCCGAAAGAGGGCAGATCGGAGAACTTGCTGACCGGGAAGTTCTCGTTGAACGCGTCCGCGTCGCGGTCCTTCTTCGGGTCGCCACCGTCGGGCATCGCGTCCATGTCGTGGTTACCGACACCGACGATGTAGGGGACCGTCCCGTCCAGTGGGGCCATCGCCTTCTTGGCGTTGCTCCACTGGTCCTCCTGGTCGGACTCGTCGACCACGTCACCGGTGTGGATCCCATAGGCGATCCGACGGCTCTCCTTGTTCTCGGCGACCCACTTTCCCTGCGCCTCGAACACCTCCGGATAGGAGTCGGCGGCGTACTGGGTGTCCGGGAAGATGGCGATGGAGAACTTCTCCGGCGCCGGTGACGCCGGCGCCTGCTGCGGCGTCGCGGCCGGTTGCGCGCATCCGGTCAACACCATCGACAACGTCGACGCGACCGTCAGCGCACGCATCGATCGTCCGGTTCGCACGGTGGCAACCCCCACGGTTTCGGATCAGAAGGACGATCAACAGTGACAGCCGGGCACCGGTCGGACAACCAGGACAACACGCCCGGGTGGTGATCTGGTTGGACGAGTGAACGTCCCCGCCCGACTCGGCGGTATCGAATACCGGCGACACCGCACCGGAGCGCGGGCTAGCGTCGGTCCGGACCCTTCCGGGTGGACCGGGACCAACGGGTCCGTCGGAGAGAAGCCGGAGGGATCGCGTGCGCGCGCAGCCGCTGACCTGGCGACGGCTGGGCGGAGCGGTCGCCGGGTGCGCCGTGGCCGCCGCCGTCGTCGCGGCCGCGGCGGAGACGGTGGCGGCGGCGGTGGCCGGCCGGATCGCCGCCGGGCCGACGGTGGCATTGATCTCGGCGCTCGGCGCGCTGCTGCTCGGGGCGGCCCTGCTGGACACGGCCGGGCGGGTGGTGTTCTCCGGTGTCGTCGGGCGCGCCGAGGGCCGGCTGCGGGCCGACCTGCTCGACGCCGCGCTGGCCCAGCCGCTGACCGCGCTGGAGGACCAGGCCGTCGGTGAACTGCTCGACCGGGTGGACGACGACTCCCGCCAGCTGGGCACCCTGCTGCGCCGGGTGGGCTGGGAGACCGGGCGCGCGGTGCTGCGGTCGGTTCTGGCCTGGGTCGTCGCCGGCCTGGTGTGGTGGCCGGCCTGGATCGCGTTCCCGCTGGCCGCGGCCCTGGTGGTGGCGGTGGCCCGGCCGTTGACCCCGCTCGTCGCCCGGTGCAAGGTGGCCGAGGAGGTCGCCTGGTCCGACCACTCCGCGCAGCTGGAGGAATCGGTCGCCGGGCAGGACGACGTCCGCACCGCGCTCGGCCAGCCGCACGTGGTGCGCGGCTATGTCGTGCGGGCCGCCGTGGTGCTGGACCGGGTGCTGGCCACGTGCCGCGCCTCCACGGTGGTCGGGCTGCGCACAGGGTTGGATCGACCTCGACATCGACGCCGGCTCGCTGGTCCTGCTCACCGGGCAGGTCGG
>JAKDNL010000813.1 GCA_030451825.1 Pseudonocardia sp.
ACCGCGGCGAGCAGTCCCCAGACAGAGCCCGAAACCACTCATCTCCCTGGCATTGAAGTGTCACCACTCGGTTCGGCCAGCGTCAGCACCACGCGAACCGCCTCGTCGCCTTCGCTGTCGACATCAGCCACGACATCGACGCCGACGACCTCGATCGCACCCACGCGATGATCGCCGGGGAACAGGTCCCAGACGTCCTGTGCGGTAGTCGACACGACCATCACCTCCAGCCGTGAGCGTACCGGCGACGACTCGGCTGTCGCCGTTGAACGAGAGGACGCTCCGAGTTCAACGCGCAGCTGGGCGGTGAGCTGGCACAATCTGATGGATGTCGTGGTGTACGGACGATCTCGAAGCGGATCTCACCGCGATCGCCGGATCATTCGGGGCTCTCGCCGACACGGACGTATCTAACGACCGCGGCGACGGGCAACGCGGGGAACATCTGGAGCTGATCGCCGCGCGGTGATACGCGCAGACTCAGTTGCAGGTCTGCTTGTGGTGCACGCTGCGTCTCAGCTGCTGGCGGAGACCCCCGGGATGCGCCCCTCCCGGAACGCGTCGACGAACAGGGCATGGTCGGAGCGCACCCGCGCGGCGTAGGCGTGCGCGAACTCCACGACCCAGGCCACGAACTCGTCCTCCCGCCCGCGGACGACGTTCGTGATCGCGTCCTCGGTCTGGAAGCCGACCAGCGAGTGATCGGCGTCGGAGTCGGCCACGCAGTGCACCTTCGCCGTGGCCCGGCCCAGGTACTCCACGACCGGCCCGATCTCGTCCGGCTCGGTGAGCTCGGACCAGTCCAGGTCGGCCTCGTAGGGCGAGACCTCGCTGACCACGTAACCGACGCCGTCGACGTCGGTCCAGCCCAGCATCGGGTCGGCGTGGGCCTGCAGGGCGCGCTGGGAGACCGCGGTGCGGTGCCCGTGGTGAGCGAAATGCCCGGCCACGGGGTCGTCGGTGACCACCCGGGACGGGGCCGCGACGTTGCCCTGTTTCATGGAGACGACGAGATCGTTGTCCAGCGCCTGGTTGAGCCCCTCGACCAGCACGGTGTAGGCGGGCAGCCCGGCGCTGCCGATGCCGAACCCGGACTTGCCGGCGACGTCCTTGATCTCGTAGGCGACGCCGCGGTGGCGCTTGCGCTCCGGGATCGTGTCCACGTAGCGCCGGAACGCCTCGCTCACCCTCCCCCGCTCGGCGTCGTCGAGACGGCGCACGCCCGGGCCGGACCGCAGGATCCGGTCGAAGCCCTCGGTCTCGGTGATCCGGTCCAGCAGCGCGACCCGGGTGCGCAGCTTGGCCATGTCCAGGACCTGGTGGACCGGCCCGTCGGTGGTGTCCAGGCGCAGCGAGAAGCTCCGGTCGTCGCTCGATTCCACGAACCAGCGGACCTGGTCGAGGTAGGCGCGGGTGTAGCGCGCCACCAGCGCGGTGATGTCGTCGTCGGAGATCGCCTTGCTCCATCCCAGCAGCGCCAGGCTGGCCGCGAACCGCGTGATGTCCCACGTGAAGTGCCCGACGTAGGCCTCGTCGAAGTCGTTCACGTCGAAGATCAGGACGCCGTCGCCGTCCATGTAGGTACCGAAGTTCTCCGCGTGCAGGTCGCCCTGGATCCACACCCGGGAGCTGCGCTCGTCGGCCCACGGGTCCTCGCGCTCGGTCACATCGGCGTAGAACAGGCACGCGCTACCCCGGTAGAACGCGAACGGGCTCCCGGCCATCTTGCGGAACTTCATACGGAACGCCGCAGGGTCGGCCGCCATCAGATCCTCGAAGGCGGTCACGAGGGTGTCCACGATCAGGCCGGCGCGGTCGCTCATGGGCCCATACTGCCGAAATCCACCGCATCGGGGTGGACCGCCGGACCGATCAGGCCCACGCGTCGACCGCGCCGTCGGGCAACGCCACCCGGAACACCCGCAACTGCATCGCCAGCAGCGCGTAGTAGCCGACCAGTGTGGTCAGCTCGACCAGGCCGGCGTCGCCGAGCGCGTCGTGCGCCGCCGCGTACCGCCCGTCGTCCAGGTCGCCGGTGCGCAGCAGGGTCCGGGTGGCGTCGAGCACCGTGCGTTCCACGGCGTCGGCCGGCGACGTCGCCGGATCCTGCGCCCGCACGGCGCCGACGAGCTCGTCCGGGACACCGAGCCGGGACGCGATCGCGGAGTGCGCCCACCATTCGAATGCGCTGCGGTGGTGCGCGGCGACGGCCAGGACCGCGAGTTCGCGCGCCCGGTCCGGCAGCGCCCCGCGGGTGCGTAGGGCTGCGCCGAGTTCCTGCAACGGACCGCCGACGACGGGCGCGTGCAGCATCGCGTTGAACGGGCCGGCCAGGCTCCCGTCCGGTGCGGTCGGCACGCCGCCGCGGGCGCCGCCGGTCAGCTCGGCGTGCACGGCGCGCTGATCGTCGTCGAGGTCGTCGG
>JAKDNL010000181.1 GCA_030451825.1 Pseudonocardia sp.
CAACCCCGGTCGAGGGTCGCGTCGATCGCGGAGTTCAGGCCGTCGATCACCGGCGGGGACAGTGCGTTCTGCGTGGACGGGCGGTCGATCGTCACCCGGGCCACCGCGTCGTCGATGTCGAGTCCGACGCTCACCGGCGCACCTCGACCCCGGCCCTCTCCCGGTCCCACAGCTGCTCCAGGCGTTCCCGCGCGGACACGGCCAGCTTGTACTTCTCGACCTTCTCGCTCGGCGTCTTCGGCAACGCGTCGATCTCCTCCAGGTAGCGCGGGACCATGTAGTAGGCCATCTGCTCGGCGCAGTAGCCGACCAGGTCGGCGAAGCTCACCGGGTCGGCCGCGGGCTCGCGGACCAGCCACACCATGACGTCGTCCTCGCCCAGCTCCGAGGGCACGGCGACGGCCGCCGCCTCCCGGATCCCCGGGTGCCGGCAGATCACGGTCTCCACCTCGTAGGCGGAGATGTTCTCGCCGCGCCGACGGATCGACTCCTTGGTGCGGTCGACGAAGAACAGGTAGCCGTCGGCGTCGATCAGGCCGCGGTCGCCGGTGTGGAACCACAGGTCACGGGTCGCGGCGACGGTCGCCTCGGGCATCTTGTAGTAGCCGAGCATGATGGCGCCGGGCTCGTCCGGGCGCAGGACGATCTCGCCGACCTCCCCCGCCGGCAACGGCCGTTCGGCGTCGTCGACGATCCGCACCGCGACCTGGCTGCGCACCAGCCCTGCCGAGGCCGCCTTCTCCGGCGGGTCGTCCGGGCCGAGGACGGTGACCGCGCAGTTCTCGGTCATCGCGAACACCGAGGTGACCCGGATCCCGTAGCGCTGCGCGAACCCGTCGACGAGCGACCGCGACGTCGGCACGACCATCGCCTGGCGTACCCGGTGCTCGCGGTCGCGGCCGGACTCCGGCAGCTGCCAGATGATGTTGGCCATGGCGCCCAGGGCGTTGAACACAGTCGCGCCGGAGGACCGGATCTCGTCCCAGAACCGGCGTGCGGAGAACGACGGGTGCAGCGCCACGCAGGCGTCCGCCCAGAGCGCGGCGTAGACGGTGAACCAGAGCGCGTTCGCGTGGAACAGCGGCAGGCAGGTGTAGAGCACGTCGTCGGCGACGTAGCGGTTGACCACCGCCATCTGCCGCCCGACGGCGTGGCCCTGCGAGTGCGGGCACACCACGCCCTTGGACGGGCCGGTCGTCCCGGACGTGTACATGATCAGGTGCGGGTCCGACGGGAGCACCGGCGGCGCACCGGGGTCCGGCTCGTGCGGCGCCAGGTCGGCGAAGGCGTGCAGGTCGGCCGGGCCGAGCACCGTGGCCACGGCCGGGACCTGCGCGACCGCGGCGTCCACGCGGTCGCCGTAGTCGTCGTCGGCGACGAGCAGCACCGAGTCCGACTGGTCGAGCAGGTAGGTCAGCAGGTCGCCGCGGGCGGCGGTGTTCAGCGGGACCGCGACGGCGCCGAGCAGCCCGAGGCCCCAGATCGCCCACAGCAGCTCCGGGCGGTTCGGGAGCATCAGCGCGACGTGGTCGCCGCGCCCGATGCCGGCCCGGGCGAACCCGGTGGCGCAGGAGCCTGTCAGCGCGTACGCCCGCGCATAGGTGACCCGTTCGCCGTCGAAGGTGAGGAACGGGCGGTCGCCGACGGTGGCGGCCTTGTCGGCGAGGATCGTGCCGATCGTCCGTTCGTCGAGCCCGTAGTCGCGCGCGGACGGGGTGGTGCGGGCCGCCCCGGCCGGCGCCTCGTCGTCGAGTGTGCCCACACCCGCATCATGCTCCGCGGGTGATCCGCGGCACAGGGTTCTCCGCCGGCCCGGGTCGTCGGGTGCCGGTCCGTCTCCGACCCGTTGATCCGATCATGCGGCCGATCCGGCACCCTGGGGTCATGCCCCGTCTGCGTCCCGCCGCCGACCCGCCGCCCGCACCGCTGTCGCGGTACTGGAACGGGTACGTGCAGGAGTGCGCGTCCACGGTGACGCGCTTCCACCGGATCACCGGCGCGCTGCCGGCGGGTCAGGTACAGACGTGGCTGGGCGAGATCGGCAAACGTCTCGACTCCGAGCTCGACGCCGTGCGCCGCCTGGCCACGGTCGGCGACTCGATCGAACCGGCCCGGTTCCGGGTCCGGCAGGGCCCGGCCAAGCGGATCGCCGACCGGCTCGACGCCGCGAAGGGCGCGTTCACCGACGCGGTGAGCCAGGCCGCGGAGATCGCCGAGCAGGTCGCCCTGGACCCCACGCACAACGACGTCCGCGCGCACCTCGAGGTCCTCGGCCGGCAGGCCACGCAGCTCGCCGTCGCGGCACCGCTGCCGGAGCAGGAGCCGGAGACCCCGCGACGGCGGTGGCGGCGCACCGCGTCCTGAACGCCGGTCCATGGTGGGGGGCGGCACCGCGCGGGTCCCGCCCCCCACCGTGACGGCCGGTCAGAACGGGCGATCGCCCGCGATCGCCACGCGCTCGGCGACCCGGGGGTGCGAGGCGTAGTCCCCGACCGCGTAGTGCTGGGTCGCCCGGTTGTCCCAGAACGCGACGGTGCCCTCGACCCAGCGATGCCGGACCTGGTACTCGGGCACGTGGGCCTGCGCGTACAGGTGCCGCAGCAGCGCGTCGGACTCCGCGCGCTCCATCCCGACGATGCGCGTGGTGAACGAGGAGTTGACGAACAGCGTGCGCCTCCCGGTCTCCGGGTGCGTCCGGACGACGGGGTGGGTGACCGGCGGGAACCGGTCCTGCAGCCGGGCGAGCTTGTCCGGATCCAGGAAACGGGCGAAGCCGGGCACCATGTCGTGCACCGCCTGCGCGCCGTCGATCCGGGCCCGCACCTCGTCGGAGAGGTTGTCGTAGGCGGCCGCCATGTCGGCCCAGAGCGTGTCCCCACCGGACGGCGGAGTAGTGACCATCCGGAGCACCGCCCCCATCGCCGGCTCGGGCCGGAACGAGGTGTCGACGTGCCAGATGTTCTCGTAGGTCGGCGGGGCGTCGCCGCCCTTGGCGAACCGGACGATGCTGGCGTCGTCGCCCTGCTCGAGCATCGGGTTCGTCTCGAGCTCGCCCCACAGCAGCCCGAACGACCGCTGCGCGGCGCTCGTCATGTCCTGGCCCGGGAAGAACAGGACCTTCCACTCCAGCAGCGCACGGTGGATCTCGTCGCGGAGCTCGGGCGTGGGCGTCACCGACAGGTCGACACCGAGGATCTCGGCCCCGATCGTCGCGCCGGCCGGGACGATCGTGAACGCCTCGTACGGTCGGTCCGGCCCGTCGCCCGGCAGGCGGCGCAGCTGGCGCCGCCCTTCGAGCAGATCGATGGCGGGAGTCGCACGGGGCCGGGTGGGGGACGGTTCCGTGCCGACCCCACCGACGGACAGGTCGTCGTCGAGGTGTGTCGTCACGCCACCGATCCTGGAAGATCGCCCTCCTGCTGGCAAGTGCCACCCGGCCCCGGGCTGGCAGTGGACGTCCCGCGCCGGTTCGGCGGCTGGACTCGTCAGTCGGCGGACGTTGCGTACACGGTGTGCAGCACGCCGGTCGTGAACGTCGCGCTGTGCACCAGGCGCAGGGGGTGGGTCGGCGTGTCCTCGAACAGCCGCTGCCCGTGCCCGACCGCGATCGGGTGGATGAGCAGGTGGAACTCGTCGAGAAGGCCGTTGGCCAGCAGCCAGCGCACGAGGGTGGCACTGCCGGACATCGCGATGTCGCCCTCGGTGTTCTCCTTGATCTTTCGCAACTCGGCGGCGACGTCGCCGGAGACGATCGTGGTGTTGTTCCAGGTCGCCTCCGTGAGCGTGGTCGAGACGACGTACTTCGTCGCGCCGTTGATGAACGGGGCGAACGTGTCGTCGTCGCTCTGCGGCCAGTACGAGGCCCACTCCTCGTAGAGCCGCCGTCCCATCAGGAAGGCGCCTGCGGTCTCCATCCCCGCGCCGACGGCGGCGCCCATCTCGTCGTTGAAGTAGGGGAAGTGCCACTGGTCGGGCGACTCGACGACCCCGTCGAGGGAGATGAAGAAGTTCGAGATGATCTTTCCCATGGCGCGCTCCTCGGTGGTCGTGTCCGTTCCGTCCCTTACCGACCGCCGGTGGCACGAGAACTCATCTGTGCCCGTCCGGAGAACGCGATCGGGAAGGCTACGGTCGCGACGTGTCCGACGAGGGGGCTCGGCTCGGGGTCGAGGCGGCGCGTGCGCTGGCGCGGATCGGTCGCTGCGAATTCGGTCCGGGGCTGACCGACGCCGAGTTCGCGCGCATCGAGCACGAGCACGGCCTCGAGTTCGCCGACGATCACCGCGCGTTCCTCGCCACCGGATTACCGCTGAACGGCCCTCACCTCGAGGAAAAAGGCGTGTTCCGGACGCGTGATCCGTGGCCGGCGTGGCGCGACGGCGACCCGGACGCCCTGCGCAGCCGGTTGAGGCGGCCGGTCGACGGGGTGCTCTTCGACGTGCAGCACGACGGGACCTGGCATCACAGCTGGGGTGAACGCCCGGCCGACCCCGAGATGGCGCTGGAGACCGCCCGGGTGCAGCTCGAGCGAGTGCCACAGATGGTCCCGGTGTACGCGCACCGGTGCCTGCCCGCCGGTCGCGGGACGTTCGGCCACCCCGTCCTGTCGATCTGGCAGACGGACATCATCTACTACGGGATGGACCTGGCCGACTACGTGCACCAGGAGTTCGGCGGCCCGGGGATGGACCGGACGGACGAGCGGTGGGATCCGCAGGGCACCGTGGCCTTCTGGCTGGACTTCTGAGCCTGCGCGCGTAGGCACCCGAGAAACGGCGGGGCGGGCCGGCTCAGCCGACCGGGCTGACCGACTCGATACCGTCCAGCGAGAACTCCCGCTCACCCGACCGCAGGTGGCACCAGGAACTCAGCGACCGCCCGTAGAGCTCCTGCGGCCGGACGTCCCGGACGGTGCGGTTGCCCGCCTTGTTCCGGTAGACGATCCGGACGTCCCGCCGATGGTCGAGCGCGTCGGCGAGCAACGCGACCTCGGCCGGGTTCAGGCGCGGCGCCAGCCCCGCGAGCCGTCGGTGGGTCACCGACGCCGGCCGCGCCGGCGCGGTCCCCGCCGCCAGCAGACGGGCCGCGAGGTCGGAGGCGACGACCCGCTTGCGCGGCCGCCGTTCCTGTCGGCCGGACGCGGGCGCCGTCGCCCGTTCCGGGACGATCACGACGCCCTCGGCGTCCTCCGGCATCGGCGCGAAGCCCGCGGCGCGCAGCCGGGCCAGCACGTCGTCGAGCTCGAGCGGGCTGGTCAGCACGGTCGGGGCGAGGCGCCGCAGCTGCAGCGCTCCCAGCGACCGGGTGTGCGCGATCTCGGCGATGTCGGACTCGGAGCCGGTGACGCACGTGCACGAGTGCCGGACCCGCACGGCGCCGTGCCGGCGGGCCACGTCGGTCACCAGGTAGTCCAGCGGCTGCGGCAGCTCGCGCCCGGAGACCTCGGCGAACTCGGCGCGCAACGCGTCGGCCGTCCAACCGGCGTCCAGCGCGCCGCGCACGCTCGCCGGGGTGAACCGCCACGTCGCCGCGACGCCCCGGCTCTCGGATACGGCCGCGGCCGCGAGCACCCGGGCCGCCGCCACGTCGGGCTGGCCGGACACGACGGCGGTCAGGTCGGACTGCAGCACGAGCATGCCGCGCGTGCGCGGGAGCAGCTCCGCGCAGCGCCGCGCCAGCTCCGGTGCCGGATCCGGGTGGGCCGCGACCTCGACGAGGTGCTCCCCGAGCGCGGTGAGCCGATCCCCCACCACGATCCCGAGCAGAGCCGCCTCGTGCACGGCGGCGTCGACCTTGCGCGCCCGCCCGGTGCGGTCGTAGGGGTGCAACGGGCAGAACCAGTCGAGGTGATCGACCGCCGCCCGCACCGAGCGCCCGCCACCGGCCGCACGCAGCAGCGACCGGCGCAGCATCCCGGCCGCGGACTCCAGGAGCAGCGGCGGTGCCACCTCGCCGTCCTCGATTTCGCGGCTGGTCGGCGCCAGATCGAGCTCGAACCAGGCCACCGCGATCCGGGCCCACCGGGTGGCCGGCTCCTCCTCGCGCCACCGGTCGTAGCCCGCCGCCGCCGGGTAGCCCTGCGCACTCGAGGCGAGCAGGCCGCCGGAATACGCGACGTCGATCCACAGCGACGGGTCGGTCACGTTCAGCCGCTTGGCCAGCCGGGCCCGCTCGCGGGCTCCGATACCGCCCTTCTTCAGCCGCGCGAGCGGCCGCTCCACGGCCTCGTCCAGCATGGTCGTCAGCGCGAGCAGCGCACCGTCCGCTCCAGCCCGGCCGTCGTCGGAAGGGTCGTCCGACTCCGCCAGCTCAGGTCGTCCGGTCAGCTGGTCCCGCCCCCCGAACCGGAGCTCGACGGCGACCTCGCGCGGCAGCTCCGGCCGGGCGTACTGGCTCTCGATCAGCAGACCGGCCCGGACGAGCGGAGCGTCGGGATCGTCGCTCCGGCGACCGAACCCGCCGAACAGAGGGGCCGGATCGAGGATGTCGGCCAGGCGCCGGCGGGCCGGGGCGGCCAGCTCCGCGACGGCCGTGGCCACCGTCTGCGGGTCGGCGACCAGCGCGGCGAGCCGCTCGATCAGCTCCGGTTTGCGCAGTCCGCCGGGATCCGCGCCGAGACCGGCGACCGCCGTTCGGAGCTCGTCCACCCTGCTCTGGCGCCCGATGAGCGCCAGCGGCCGGAACCGGGCGACGTCGGCGGCGAAGTGGTCCGCCAGCCGATCGGGCAGGCCGACCCGGTGCCCGTCGATCCAGGCCAGACCCCGGGCGCACAGTTCATCGACCACCGACCGGACGTACGGCTCCGGGGCGCGGAGCCGGGCGGCCAGCACCGGGAGCTCCGGAGTCCCGAGGGCAGCCACGACCTGCGCGGTGACGACCTGGTCGCGGGTCATCACCGGCAGCGCGAGCGACAACGAGTCGGCTCCGTCGAGCCGCTGGGCGAGCTCGTCCACGCTGCGCGGCGCCGGCTCGACGAGGACGTCGGGGCGATGCTCCATCAGCGCGGCCAGGTGTTCGACGTCCAGGCCGGCGAGGTGGTCGGTGAGCGACACGGTCCTGATCGCACCATGCCGGGAACCCGGCCATCAGGCAGGGGGTATCGGTGCCGGTCGCGTATCGACCCGATCCCGGGCGCAGAGGCCCGCGAGCACGACCTGAGCTGTCACACCAGCGGAGCGCCCTTGCCCAGCCACTGCCACGCCGCGTTCATCCCGAACGTGAGCTCGCCGCCCAGCACCTCGGCGGCGGCCGCGTCGTCGAGCGGGTAGCGCGCGTCGGGCTCACGCGTGGCCACGAGCGAAGCGAACAGCCCCGCCGGACCGCCGGCGTCGGCGCGCAGCACGCCGACGACCGTCCGGTACTCGGTGCGCACGAGCCCGTCCACCGCCGCGGCCGTGACCGCGTGGTCGAAGTCGAGGCCCATGTCCTGGTCGAGGCCGACCCCGCGACGCTCGGCCAGCACACCGAGCAGCACCGGGTGCAGGCGCGGGTAGTCGCCGACGACCCGGTCCGGATCGACCGCCCACTCCCCCGGCCCGCCTTCGGTGAACGCCCGCGCGCAGAACTCGCGGTAGAACGCGTTCAGCGCGAGCAGCCGCAGCACGGTCACGCCACGCTCGACCTCGGTTGCGGCCGCGGTCAGCCTGGACCCGCGGAGCACCCGCCACGCCCACGCGGCCCACTCGACCTCGGAACCGTCCCGGCGCTGGTCGAACACCGACCGGACGACATCGACGAGATCGCCGAACTCCTCGTCCGGGTCGGGGCCGTCGAGCGCATCGGCCCAGGGGTCGGTCATCGGGGGCTCCTCGGTGATGGGCGATCGGCGCCCGTTCTACCGCACGTATCGGCGTCACACCCGGTGACGTGACACCCGGCGCGGCTCCGGTGCCAGGATGGGGGGATGACGACCACCGAGCCGAAACCCTCCGGCCTGGACCTCAACTGGATCGACCCGGACGTCCGCCCGCAGGACGACCTGTTCGCCCACGTCAACGGCCGGTGGCTGAACACCCACGAGATCCCCGACGACCGTTCGCAGGACGGCGCATTCCGGGTCCTGCGCGACCGTTCCGAGGATCACGTCCGCGAGATCATCGAGAGCAGCGCCGGCGGCTCGTCCGCCGAACCCGGCTCGGACGCCCAGAAGATCGGCGATCTGTACGCGTCGTTCATGGACACCGACCGCGCCGACGCGCTCGGAACCGCGCCGCTGCGCCGGCTGCTCGACGAGGTCTACACCACGACCGACCGCGCCTCGCTGGCCGCGGTGCTGGGGCGGCGCCAGCGTGAGGGCCGGGCGTCGCTGTTCGGGGACTTCATCTCCACCGACGCGAAGGACTCCTCCCGCTACGTCGTGCACCTCAACCAGTCCGGACTCGGCCTGCCCGACGAGTCCTACTACCGCGACGAGGACTCGGCCGAGATCCGTGCCGCCTACCTCGAGCACGTGGCGACGATGGCCGAGCTGGTCGGGCTGGCCGAGCCGGTCCGGGTCGCCGAGCAGGTGATGGAGCTGGAGACGGCGCTGGCCGCCGAGTCCTGGGACCGGGTCGTCAACCGCGACGCGGAGAAGACCTACACCCTGATGACCGGCGCCGAGCTGCGCGCCCACGCCCCGGACTTCGACTGGGACACCTGGCTCGACGCCCTCGCCGTCCCGTCCGGCGCCTTCGACGAGGTCGTGGTCCGCCAGCCGAGCTTCGTCGCCGCCGCGGCCCGGCTGTGGGCGCAGCGCCCACTCGAGCAGTGGCAGGCGTGGCTGGCGATCCACGTCGCGTTCGCCTGCGCCGACTACCTGAGCGGCGAGATCGTCGAGCAGGACTTCGCGTTCTACGGACGCACCCTGTCCGGCACGCCGACGCTGCGCGAGCGTTGGAAGCGCGGGGTGTCGCTGGTGGAGGGGTCGCTCGGCGAGTCGGTCGGCAAGCTCTACGTGCAGCGGCACTTCCCGGCAGCGGCCAAGGAGCGGATGGTCGAGCTCGTCGCGAACCTGGTCGAGGCCTACCGGCAGTCGATCTCCACGCTGGACTGGATGAGCCCGGCCACCCGCGACCGGGCACTGGAGAAGCTGGACAGGTTCACACCGAAGATCGGCTACCCGGAGAGGTGGAAGGACTACTCCGACCTGACGATCACCGCCGACGACCTGCTCGGCAACGTCGCCCGCGCCGGCATCTGGCGCAACGACTTCGAGTACGCCAAGCTCGGCGGCCCGGTCGACCACGACGAGTGGCTGATGACCCCGCAGACGGTCAACGCCTACTACCACCCCCGGATGAACGAGATCGTGTTCCCGGCCGCGATCCTGCAGCCGCCGTTCTTCGACGCCGAGGCCGACGACGCCGCGAACTACGGCGGGATCGGCGCCGTGATCGGGCACGAGATCGGGCACGGCTTCGACGACCAGGGCTCGCGCTACGACGGCGAGGGCAACCTCACCGACTGGTGGGAGGCCGCCGACCGCACGGAGTTCGAGAGCCGCGCGCAGGCGCTGATCGACCAGTACAGCGCGCTGTCCCCGGCCGGGCTGCCCGACCACAAGGTCAACGGTGACCTGACCGTCGGCGAGAACATCGGTGACCTGGGCGGCCTGACGATCGCGCTGCGGGCCTACCGGATCGCCTGCGGCGACACCGAGCCACCGGTGATCGACGGGCTGACCGGACTGCAGCGCGTGCTGTTCGGCTGGGCCCAGGTCTGGCGCGCGGTCACCCGCGACGCCGAGGCGGTCCGGCGGCTCACGACCGACCCGCACTCGCCGCCGGACCTGCGCTGCAACGCCGTGGTGACGAACCTGGACTCGTTCCACGAGGCGTTCGGTGTGTCCGAGACCGACGCCCTGTTCACCGAGCCGGGCAAGCGCATCCGCATCTGGTGAACCCGGCCCGGCCGGGGCCGCGGGGACGCGGTCACGGCCGGGCCCGGCCGTCAGGGGTCCTCCGGCGGCGGCCCAGCGGTCGGGACGCGGAGCAGGCAGCGCAGAGGTACGTCGGTCCGCCCGAGCACGGTGTGCAGCACGGCGCAGTCGCAGTTCGCGCCGGCCCGGCGCATCCCGTCGAGGACCCGGCCGACGAGCGGCCCGTAGCCCGACGTCCACTCCGCCGTCACCCGCAGCGTCCCGTCGCAGCCCCAGAGCCGGGTCCCATCGACGATCGCCGCGGCAAGCTGCCCCCGCAGCATCGTGCCGAGCGCAGTGACGTCCGTTCCGAACGGCGGATCGCCCGGCGGCTCGCCATACCCGTCGGCGTCGCCCGGGACGGCACCGGCGGACGGACAACAGCCGGGCCCGAAGGCGCCGCACGCACAGTCGTCGCCAAGCAGGTCGCCGAGGTCGTCGGAGCGCTGTTCCTCGGCCGCGTCCAGGATCTCGTCCAGCACCTGGTCGACCACGTCGTGCATGACCGCGCGCCAGTGGTCGACCGAGCGTGGGAGGGTGCGGGGGATGTCGTCGATACTCATGGGCGTCACGATGCCGTGCACCCCCGACAGTTCACTGGAGTGAACGCTCGGCCGTCGAGCACCATGGTCAACGTGGAAAGCGCCGATGGCGGGATCGTAGGGGTGAGACGGCGCATCATTCGCCGGTCGCTCTAACGCACCCGGATCAGCCCCCACAGGCCTTCGGCGAGCGCCCACCGGAGCGCGCCGGTGCGGTAGGCGTAGTCCCCGGGCGCCCCGGCGGTGAGGCGGAGGCTGCGCACGCTGCCCGTCGACAGCGCGCCGATCGCCCCGACCCGCGGCTCCTGCCGGTGCTCGGCCATCGGCCAGTCGTGGCCGTGGATCGTGAACGAATGGTTGCGCGGCCGGTCGGCGGCCACCACCAGGTGCACCCGGAGCAGGTCCCCGGGCGCGCACGCCAGCGTCGGGGTCGGCGGGTGCGGGTCGGCCAGCGACGGGCGAGCGGGCATCAGGTGCGCGCTGCGGTGGTTGAAGGCCTTCTGACCCGAGTCCTGCGGGTCGTCCTCCAGATCCCGCACCGGCTGGGTCAGGTCCCCGTCGTGGTAGAGGCGCAGCCCGTCGGTCAGGAGCAGCACCAGCTCGCGCTCCGGCGCCCGGCCGGGGCGCTGCAGGACCGCCTGCTCCCCCGCCCAGCGGATCTCCTCGCCCGCCGGGTCGTACGGCGTCACGTCCGGCGGCTCCACCACGAGCACGCCGACCAGACCCCGGTGCCGGTGGGTGCGGACGTCGGCCCGGTCGGACAGCAGGACCGCGCCCGGGGCGTCGGCGTACCAGCGGTAGGTGACCGAGTGCCCCGGCTTCGCGGTCGTGTCCGGGTTGTGCCCCACGGCGGACCCGTCGGCGTCGCGCACGTCGTAGCGCAGGCCACCGGCCTGCAGCGACACCCGTTCGGAGACCACCCGGTCGGCGGGCTCGTCCTCGGTCGGCAGGCGGGGGT
>JAKDNL010000182.1 GCA_030451825.1 Pseudonocardia sp.
GTCGCAACCGGATGCCCGAGGAACGCCCCCCGAACGGCGGGCCGCCCCGTGACGCTCCGACGAACGGCGCCCACCCGGCCACGCGCACGAACGGCACGGCTCCTCCGAACGGCGCAGCTCCTCCGAACGGCGCAGCTCCTCCGAACGGCGCAGCGCCGAACGAAGCAGCGCCGGCCAATGGCCCGGTCCGCACGAACGGCACGGCCCCGGCGAACGGCACAGCCCCGACGAACGGCACAGCCCCGACGAACGGCACGGTCCCGACGAACGGTGCTCCGCGCAACGCCGTGCCGCCGAACGACTCCCCCGACGGCTCCCCCCGCAACCGCGCCGACCAGCCGGGATCCACCTCGGCGAGCACGGGCGCGGCCCCGACGAGGCCCTGTCGGGCCGCCCCGGACGCCGTCGGGCGGACCGCGCCCCCGGCAGCCGGCCCCCTGCCGTCCGCGCCTCCACCGTCCGCGCCTCCACCGTCCGCGCCTCCGCCGGCCGACGTCGATCCGGCTGCCGCGACGGACGGGATGCCGGCACGCCGCAGCACCCGCCACGGCGCCGACGGGCGGACCTCCGGCCGGCACGGTGTCCCGGAGGCTCCCGCGGACCCGGACCGCACGGCGACCGCGTCCCGGAACGGCTCCCCCCACAACGGCGCGGTCCGCCGTTCCGGACCGCCGACCACCGTCACCGCGGCCACGCCGCACGCCCGGGACGACGACACGGGCCTGCTCACCCATCCCGAGCCGTCGCCCCCGGCGGCTCCGGGCACCGATGCGCGCACCCGAGCCGTGCCGACCACCGACGCCGCCACCCGCGCCGTGCCGAGCGGCGCCGACGCGCCCACCGGCATCGCGCCCACCGGCATCGTGCCCACCGGCGTCGTGCCCACCGGCGTCGTGCCCACCGGCGTCGCCGACGCCGAGGCGCCGACCGGCCTGCTCCCGGCCGCGTCCGACGCCCCGGACTCCGATCCGGCCAGCCTCACTCGTGTGACCGGCGGGCGCCGCCACCGCGCCGCCGGGTCCGGCGGCCCGCTGGACAAGGTTCGCGCTCTGGCCGGTCCCGGTATCGAGACCGTGCGCACCAAGCTCGGCATCCTCGACGCCGATGCCAAGGCGGCCCTCGCCGCCGACGAGCTGAAGTCCCGCCGTCGCAAACAGGTGAAGTACAGCCTGATCGGCTCCGCGGCATCGGTCGTCCTGCTGCCGCTGCTGCTGTTCGGCATCGGCTGGGTCATGTTCCCCATCCCGACGCCGGACGACGCCGTCAACAACCAGATCGCGACGGTCTCCTACGCCGACGGCGGGCAGCTCGCCCGGCTGGTCCCGGAGCAGGGCAACCGGATCAAGGTGCCGCTGGAGGAGATCCCGGTGCCGGTGCGCGAGGCCGTGCTCGCGGCCGAGGACCGGTCGTTCTACACCAACCCGGGCTTCGACATCTCCGGCATCGCGCGCGCCGCCTGGAACCAGATCCGCGGCGGCGACGGCGGCGGCTCGACGATCACCCAGCAGTACGTGAAGAACACCCTCGTCGGGAACGAGCCGTCGTACTTCCGCAAGTACAAGGAACTGATCGTCTCGCTGAAGGTCTCGCAACAGAAGACCAAGGACGAGATCCTGGGCGACTACCTCAACGCGATCTATTTCGGCCGCGGGGCCTACGGCGTGCAGTCCGCGAGCCTGGCCTACTTCGGCAAACCGGCGAGCGAGCTCCAGCCGAACGAGGGGGCGCTTCTCGCCGGGGTGATCCAGTCCCCGTCACGCTGGGACCCGGCCAGCGACCCGGAGATGGCCCGCGAGCGCTGGTCGTTCGTGATGGACGGGATGCTCCAGCAGGGCTGGATCCCGCAGTCCTACCGTGCGACCGCCCAGTTCCCAGCGACGATCGCGCGCGAGAACAGCTCCACCAGCAGCTCGCTGACCGACCACCGCGGACACATCCTGAACGCCGTCAAGACCGAGCTGTCCAACCTCGGCATCTCCGACCAGACGTTCTCCCAGGGCGGGCTGCAGATCACCACGACCGTCGACCCGACCCGTCAGCAGGACCTGGTGGACGCCGTCCAGGGCAAGTTGGACGGCCAGCCGGACATACTGCGCGCCGGGGCGGTCGCGATCGACCCGAAGACCGGCGGGATCGTCGGGTACTACGGCGGCGAGGACGGCACCGGCATCGACTACGCCAAGGTGCTCAAGCAGCCCGGCTCGACGTTCAAACCGTTCGCCGTGCTCGCCGGACTGATGCAGGAACCGCCGATCGGGCTGGGCCAGAAATTCGACGGCTCCGAGCAACCCGGCCTGCGCAACGCCGAGGGCGCGAACTGTCCGCGCTGCACCATCAAGAAGGCCCTGACGGTCTCGAACAACGTGGTGTTCACCAAGCTCGCGGCCGAGGTCGGCCCGCAGAAGGTGGCCGACGCCGCGCGGCTGGCCGGGATCACCCAGCCGCTGGACAACCCGGACGCCCGTCTGGCCCTCGGCAACAAGGAGACCACCCCGGTCCAGCTGGCCTCGGCCTACGCCACGATCGCGGCCGGTGGGGTCTGGCACGCACCGCACATGGTGTCCAAGGTCGTCGATTCCGAGGGGCGTGTGCTCTACGAGTACCAGCCGGGCGAGGGCGAGCAGCGCTTCTCCGAGAAGGTCGCGCGCAACGTCGTCGAGGCGATGCTGGACGTCGTCGAGCACGACGACCTGGACCTGCCGGAGGGTCAGGAGGCCGCCGGGAAGACCGGCACCGTGCAGTCCCGCTTCGAAGGCGAGAACAACGACGCCTGGTTCGCCGGTTTCACCCCGAGTCTGGTGAGCACGGTGTGGGTCGGCACCGACCGCAACGACCCGATCCGCAACGCCGACGGGGAGCCGATCGGCGGCGCGATGCTGCCCGGCGAGGTCTGGCAGGCGTTCATGTCCGACGCGGTACGCGAGAGCCCGCAGAACGACGAGTTCACGGCCTACGACCCGATCGGCAAGAGTGCCACGACCGACGAGCCGACCGAGGCCGCCAGCTCGAGCGCCACCGCGACGTCGACGAGGTCCGCGACGTCCGCGCCGCCGACCCCGGACGGCCGGGAGGAGTCCGCGGAGCCGGCAGCGCCACCGGAGGTGCTCACCGCCCCGCAGGCGCCCGCGGCCCCGTCGACCACCGCGGCTCCCCCGGCGCCCACCGGCAGCGCGGTGTCCGACCCGGGCGAGGACGCCGCGGACAGTGCCGGTCGCGACGGGGAGCCGACGGTCGGCTGACGCCCGGTTCCACCCCGGACCGGCCGCCGGCGGGCTACCGTGGCCCGGTGACCGGACGCCATCACTTCGAGGTGGTGGCCTGGCGGGCAGACCGTCGGCTCACGCTCTACGTACCGGGCATCGAGGCCTCGACGACGGTCGACGACCCCCAGGCCGCCGACGACGCCGTACGCGAGCTGATCGCGGACCTGACCGGCTTCCCCACCGAGGACATCACCTGCGACATCCGTCTGGGCCGCCCCTGGCGCAGCGGCGCCTGAGCGAGGTACCCCTACCCGACCACGCGGTCCGCACGGTCCCGCGTCGAGCGGACGCGCCCGGCGTTGAGCTCGTCCACGGACCGCACCCAGAGTCGCGCCTGCTCGGGCGACTTGCCGAACGCCACGTGCCGGGCGATCAGGCGTCGCAGGCGCAGGTCCTCGGGCGGATCGACGAACCACACCCGGTCCAGCTCGGCCGCGACGGCCGGCCACGGGTCGTCGTCGAGGAGCAGGTAGTTGCCCTCGGTGAGCACCAGTCGGGCCGCCGCCGGGACGTCGATCGCCCCGGCCAGGGGCTGTTCGAGGCCGCGCTCGAACGCCGGCGCCCAGACCGTCTCGCCGGTGTCGGCGCGCAGTCGTCGCAGCAGCGCCAGGTAGCCGTGCGCGTCGAACGTCTCCGCGGCGCCCTTGCGCTCGCGCAGGCCCCGCCGCTCCAGCGCGGCGTCGGCCAGGTGGAACCCGTCCATCGGGACGTGCGCGACCCACGCGTCGGGCTCGCTCCCCGGCGGCGGGGACGCCTGCAGCTCCGCCCGCAGGTCCTGCACCAGCGTCGTCTTCCCCGCGCCGGGCGCACCGGTGACGCCGAGCAGTACCCGACGACGTCCGTCGCCGACCAGCTCCCGGACCGTGTCGACGAGCGCCGCGAGGTCGGTCATCCCGCCATTCTGGCCTGTGCGCGGATATCGCTGCCCGGGCAGCGATATCCGCGCACGAGGGTTCTGCCGTTCCGGGGGTAGGGCAGAATCTCCGTCCATGCCGGTAACCCCGGAGTTCGTGCCGGCGCTGCCCCCGGCCGCGCTGGCCGGGCACGTGCGCCGCTATCTCGGCTACCGCGAGTACGGCGCCGAGCCGATGCGGCGTCGTCAGGCACCGGTCGGGAGCTGCGCGCTGATCATCGGCTTCGGCCCCCGGCTCCACCTGCGGGGCCCGGGCGGCGCGGTCACGAGCGGGGCGTTCCTGGCCGGGATGCACGACGCGGCGGTGCTCACCGAGTTCACCGGCGAGCAGCACGGCCTGCAGGTCGACCTGACCCCGCTCGGGGTCTACCGCCTGCTGCACCGCCCGATGTCCGGCCTGACCAACCTGATCCCCCGGCTGGACGAGCTCGACGACCCCGCCCTGGCCGCGCTGCCCGCGCGGCTCGCCGATCTCCCGGACTGGCCGTCCCGGTTCGCGCTGGTCAGCGACGTGCTCGCCACGCGGATCCTGGACGACCGGGAACGCGCCCCGGACCCGGAGGTCGCGTTCGCCTGGGCGCGGCTCGCCCGCTCCGGCGGCACGACCGGCGTGGCCGAGCTGGCCGCGGAGACCGGGTGGAGCCGCCGGTACCTGCTGACCCGCTTCCGTGACCAGGTCGGCCTCGCCCCGAAGACGGCCGCGCGGGTGCTGCGGTTCCAGCGCGCGTCCGGGCTGGTCATGGGCGGGACCGGATCGCTCGCCGAGGTTGCCGCGACCTGCGGCTACAGCGACCAGCCACACCTGGTACGGGAGTTCCGCGCGCTGGCCGGCGTCACGCCGACCGCGTTCCGGGCCGAATGGCACGACACCGCCCCACCCCCGTCCGAGACCGATCCCGGCTCCCGTTCCCCCAGCACGACGAGCTCGCGGCGCCGGTCGTGAGTGGTCGACGCTCGCTGTTCCCATTCGTCCAAGCGCGGGCTCGTCCGGGGTTCTAGGTTTCCCCCATGAGCATCCACCCGACATTGCGCTACACCGACCCCCGAGCCGCGATCACGTTCCTGACCGGGACGCTCGGCTTCCGCGAGCTGCACGTCTACACCGACGACGACGGCGCCGTCGTGCACGCCGAGCTCGCCTGGGACGACGGCCCCGACGCGGGCGTCGTCATGCTGAGCGGGCGGTCCGACCCGCCCGGCCCGTTCGACACCGGCCGATCCGTGCTCTACCTGACCACCGACGACCCCGACGGGCTGCACGACAAGGCCCTCGCGGCCGGCGCGAACGTCGTGCTGGGCCTGACCGACCAGGACTACGGCTCACGCGAGTTCGCCGTCGCCGACCCGGAGGACAACCGCTGGTGCTTCGGCACCTATCGTCCGTCGACGTGACGCCCACCTCCGGGACCCCCACCTCCGGGACCGACGACCCGCTCCCCCGGCTGCGGGATATCTGCCTGTCGCTGCCCGAGGCGACCGAGAAGATCAGCCACGGAACGCCGTGCTGGTTCGTGCGCAAGACGTTCGTGATGTTCGCCGAGCACCACCACGGGCATCCGCACGTCGCGTTCTGGTGCGCGGCCCCACCCGGCGTGGCCGAGGAGCTGATCGCCGCCGAGCCGGAGCGGTTCTTCCGGCCTGCCTACGTCGGGCACCGCGGCTGGCTCGGTGTCGTGCTCGACGGCGAGGGGGACGCCGCCGTCGACTGGGACGAGATCACCGAGATCGTCACCGACGCCTACCGGACGGTCGCGCCGAAGAAGCTCGTCGCCGAGTTCGACGGGCGGCTCGACGACCGCTCCGGGTGAGTCCTCCCTCGATCCCCGGTGACCGCCCGCGGCGGCTGGCTACGATCGCAGCCGTGCCCGCCCCCACCGCGCCGCTGCCCCTGCTCGACCTGGACGGCCACCGCGTCGAGTACGACGACGTGCCCGGTGACCCCGGCCGGGCACCGTTGCTGTTCCTGCACGAGGGCCTCGGCTCGGTCGGGCTCTGGCGCGGGTTCCACCGGCGCATCGCGCAGGCGTCCGGGCGCCGGGCCGTGGCCTACTCGCGGCTCGGGCACGGGTTCTCCGACCTGCCGCCCGCGAAGCGCGAGACGTCGTTCATGTCCGACGAGGCGTCCGGGGCCGTGCCGGCGTTCTGCTCGGCGCTCGGGCTGCAGCGTCCGGTGCTCGTCGGGCACAGCGACGGCGGCACGATCGCGCTGCTCGCGGCCGCCCAGCTGGACGTCGCCGGAGTGGCCGTGATGGCGCCGCACGTGTTCGCCGAGCCGATCGGGCTCGAGGGCATCACCGCCGCCCGGGAAGCCTTCACCGGCGGGGAGCTGCGCACCCGGATGGCACGGCACCACCGGGACCCGGACGTGACGTTCTGGAGCTGGAACGACGTCTGGCTCTCGCCGGAGTTCCGCGACTGGGACGTCCGCTCCGAGCTGTCCGGGATCACCGCGCCCGCACTGGGGATCCAGGGCGATGACGACCCGTACGGCACCGCCGTCCACGTCGAGGCCGTCCGCGACCACGCCCGCGGCCCGGTGACGCTCGTCGAGCTGTCCTGCGGGCACTCCCCGCACCTGGAGTGCCCCGACGAGACCGCCGGGGCACTCCTGGCGTTCCTCGCCGACCTGCCCTGACACGCTCCGCCGGTCCGGCCGGCGAACGTGGCCTCAGGACGCGGTCCACCCGGTCCAGCGGGTCGGGGTGAGCACCAGGACCGGGCCGTCCGGACGGTCGTCGCGGTAGGGCCGGTACTTCTCGACGAGTGCATCCAGGGCCCGTTCGCGCAGGTCACCGGCGGCGTGTTCGGCGGCGACGGCGTCCAGGCGCACCCACCAGAGCTGCGTCCAGTCGTCGTCGTAGCGGTCGGCCAGCAGTCCCACCCGCGGGTCGACGTCGACGTCGCGCAGCCGGGCCAGGCGGGTGCCGGTCTTGGGCTTGACCCGGTCCACCGCCGAGCAGACGAGCCCGTCGACCACGGCGAACGTGATCGGCACCAGCCTCGGGGTGCCGTCGGTGTTACGGATCGTGGCCAGCCGGGCGACCCGCTCGCCGGTCAACCGCCGCCGGGACTCGTCCTCGTCGAGCGAAGGCACGCGTACCCGCCGCTATCCGGCCGCCGGCACGTCCACCTGGACGCTGCGCAGCGCCGCGTCACGAGTCTCGCGACGCTCGTGCTCCAGGAAGCTCGGCGCCGCGCACAGGAACAGCGTCCGGCCGTCGGCGCCGCCGAGCGCGCAGGCGTAGCACCCGTCGGATCCGGTCTCGACCGAGTCGATGATCTCCCCGCCCGGCCGGACCCGCACCGCCCGGTTGCCGCGGGCGTCGGCCACCCAGATCGCGCCCTCGGCGTCGACCACCGAGATGCCGTCCGGTGCTACCGAGAGCTCGCCGATCGCCTCCATCGTGTCCGGCGCCGTCGGCACCGGCCCGAACCTCGCCCAGTCGCGGCGCTCGGACAGTGAGCCGTCGGAGGCGATGTCGAACGCGGACAACCGGTTGCCGAACGTCTCGGCGACCACGAGCGTCGACCCGTCGACGATCGCGGGGCCGTTCGGGAAGTGCAGCGGCTCGGAGACCTCGGTGACCGTGCCGTCGGTGTCCACCCGCAACAGCGGGGCCGGGCTGCGCGGGTCGCCGGCCATCAGGTCGAACCCGAAGCTGCCGACGAATGCCCGGCCCCGCCCGTCGACGATCATGTCGTTGAGCACGGAGGGGGCGTGGCCGGACAGGTCGGCGTGCCGGACCACGGTCCCGTCCACCTCACGGCGCAGGATCGACCGGTCGCGCATCGAGACGATCAACAAACGTCCGTCCGGCAGCCATCCCAGCCCCGACGGCTGCCCGGGCACCTCGGCCTCGGTGCGCAGGTCCGAGCCGTCCTCGGCGGCCGAGAGCACCTGGTTGGTGTAGAAGTCGCTGACCCAGATCCGGCCCGAGTGCCACCGCGGACCCTCCAGGAACGACAGGTTCTCCAGGATCACCTTGCTCATGTTCACTCCCGTTCGGACGTCGTCGTCGACCGCGAGTCTGGCGCGAACCGCCCGTCTCCGCACCCGTTCCCGCCCGACGGGTGCTGGTCCCGGGGATGTTCCGGCGAGCGACGCACCATCGACCGTCGAGGGACCTGCGCCCCCGATGCTGCGTCACTCGCGGCAGGGTTGTTCCAGCGGGACGAGTGAACGGGTCGGGGCGGGGCGATCGCGAACCCCGAGTGACGCGCCATGGCAGCGATCCGCGCGATACACGGCCATGGCGCGTCACTGACGTTCCCCAGCCCTCGGGATCAGCGCCGAGTGACGCGCGGTTGCTCCGTTTCGCGGCACCCGCTGCCATGACGCGTCACTCACCCGGTCCCCGTTGAGACGCGCTGCTGCTGCTCGATCCCGCGGCGGATCATGGCCACCGTCCGGTCGGGCGTGCCGAGAACGTCGTGGCCGACGAACCGGTAGATCCGCCAGCCGTGGTCGACCAGGTCGGTGCCGCGCCGGATGTCGCGTCGCACCCGTTCCGGACGCAGGTGGTCCGGACCCTCGTACTCGATGCCGATCCGCAGGTCCGGGTAGGCCAGATCCAGCCAGACGACCGTGCCGGCGACCGGGTCCTGGACCGGGTACTGCAACTCGGGCACCGGCAGACCCGCGCCGATCAACAGCAGCCGCATCCGGGTCTCCATGGGTGACCCGGACCGGGGATCGGCCCGGCGGACCGCGTCGTCGAGGGCCGAGGTCCCCCGCGCACCCGGATGCCGGGACGCGACCTCCCGGACCCGCGCCGGGGCGAACAGCCCGGCCCGTGCCAGGGCATCGAGCGCGACCACGGCCTCGACCGGGTCGGGTGCGCGTCGGATCAGGTCGTAGGCGGTGCGCAGCGCCGTGGTCACCCGTAGTCCGCGGACGACCGTGATCTCCTCGGGAAGGATCGCCTCGCGCCGCACGACCAGACCCGGCCGGGACCGGATCCGGGCGCCGAGGGCCGACACCTCCCGCGGCGAGCCCCGGGGTGCACAGTCGGCGCCCAGAACGGTCGCCGCGGAGAGACCGCACAGCACTCCCTGCTCGCCGACCAGCGCCGACGCGGCCCGTTCGAGCAGCAGATCGTCCGGCTCATCGCGCACGAGCACGTAGACGTCCGGGTAGATCCGCCGGAATCGGGGCCCGCGCAGCGTCGACCAGCGGACCAGACCGGCCGCGACCGCCTCCGAACCACGGAACGCCACCGGCCAGCCGCGCACCGGCCCTGTCCTGGGATGAGCTCTCGCCATGCGGTCCACACTCGCCGGGGCCGGCACACGCGGCGGGACTTCCACCCGATCCGGAACGCTCCGCCGCGGTCGATTTCGCGATCGCGAACCACCGGCACGGACCGGGAACCCGACCCCCTCCGCCCCGGCCCTAATGGGGCGCGGCGGCGGCGCGACCCGGCCCGACGCGGCGGCGCGACCCGGCACAACCCGACCCCGGCCGTCGAGCGACGCACCATGGCTTCTGGATCGGCCGCTGAGAACCACCACGCGTCACTCACGAGCCGCCGGGACCGCTCCACCGCGTCTCTCGCAGCCCCACCCCATTATTCAATCTATGGGTTGAATAGGGGCGCGACCCGCGCTAAGGTTTATTCAACCGCACGGTTGATCAAGGAGGAGTGCGATGGAGGACCGGCTGAACCGGGTGTTCTCGGCCCTGGCCGATCCGGTCCGGCGCGACATGGTGGCCCGCCTGGCCACCGACGACGCGACGGTCAACGAGCTCGCCGAGCCCTACGACGTGTCCCTGCAGGCGGTCTCCAAGCACCTCAAGGTGCTCGAGGACGCGGGGCTCGTCAGCCGTTCCCGGCAGGCACAGCGCCGGCCGGTACACCTCGAGGCGGAGGTGTTCGACCTGATGACGGCATGGATCGAGCGGTACCGGCGACAGGCCGAGGAGCGCTACCGGCGCCTCGACACCCTGCTCGCCGGGATGGACGACAGCACGGACGGCACACAGGAGCCCGACCAGGAACGAGGCGCATCATGACCGCCAGCACCCACGAGACCACCATCGACGTCGTCGCCGACGCACCGGCGATCCGCATCGTCCGCGAGTTCGACGCCCCGCCGGAGAAGGTCTTCCGGGCCCACACCGACCCCGCGCTGGCGAAGCAGTGGCTCGGACCGCGCGGGCTCACGATGACGATCGAGCGCTGGGACGCCGAGACCGGCGGCAACTACCGCTACACCCACGCCGACGCCGACGGCACCTACCGCTTCTACGGCTCGTTCCACGAGGTCCGCGAGAACGAGCGGATCGTCCAGACGTTCACCTACGACGGCTACCCGGACGGTGTCGCGCTGGAGACCATGACCTTCACCGACCTGGGCGGGGGGCGCACCCGGATCGACGGAACCTCGATGTTCGAGTCGACCCAGGCCCGGGACTGGATACTGGCCAGCGGTATGGAGGTCGGGGTGAACGAGGGGTACGAGCAGCTCGACGAACTGCTCGCCCGGCCCTGACCCGAGCACCCACGCTCTTGGCCCCGTCCCGGACGCACCGCACGAGCTGTCCGTCCGGGACGCTCCGGCGGGCGAGGAGTTCGCCGACTCCCCGGGGGTGCGGGGGGACCGTTCGGGACTCCCGCGTGAACGAGGGGCCCCCTCGGGACGTCGGTCCGTACCGGGTCGGTGGGTCCCGGCGATGCGGGCGGCGGAACCGTCGGTGCTCTCGCCTAGCCTGATCCCGTGCTCGTCGTTCATGCCCTGTGGTCCCCCGGCCGGGGTGTGCTGTTGTGGGCCGAGGACGGCGAGCGCCCGGCGCGGACGTCGCGGCGCTCGTTGCGCAGCGCGCGCCCGCACCCGTTCGCGGTGCCCTCGACGGAGCTGGCCGGGATCCATCCCGGACGGGCGGTGAACACCACGCTGCTGCTGCCCTCGCACGCGAACGGGCCGATGGATTCCCCCGGCCTGGTCCGCGCGGGCGGCCGGGCCCGCACGCGCTCCACCGTGACGCTGGCGCCGTGGAGCGTCCCGGGCGTGCTGGTCGACGTGGCCGAGCTGCAGGACCCGTCGCCGGACGTGCGCTACGGGGACTCGGTCGACCACCTCGTCTCGCTGGCCCGCTTCGCCGCGGAGCTGACCGGACGCGGCCGGGTGCTCCCGACGCTCGACGACGGCGACTCCCGCCCGCGGGACGGCGACTCCCGCCCGCAGGACGGCGACTCCCGCCCGCGGGACGGCGACTCC
>JAKDNL010000814.1 GCA_030451825.1 Pseudonocardia sp.
CGGGCCGTGTCAGCTCTTCAGCATGCCCCGCAGGACGTACTGCAGGATCCCGCCGTTGCGGTAGTAGTCCGCCTCTCCGGGGGTGTCGATCCGGATGTCGGCGTCGAACTCGACCGTCGCGCCGTCCTCCTTGGTGGCACTCACGTGGACCGTGCGCGGGGTGGAGCCGTCGTTCAGCGCCGTGATGCCGGAGATGTCGAACGTCTCGGTGCCGTCGAGGCCCAGCGACGACGCCGACTCGCCCTGCGGGAACTGCAGCGGGACGACGCCCATGCCGATCAGGTTCGACCGGTGGATCCGCTCGAAGGACTCCACGATCACGGCCTGCACACCCAGCAGCGCGGTGCCCTTGGCCGCCCAGTCACGCGACGAGCCGGAGCCGTACTCCTTGCCGCCCAGCACGACCAGCGGGGTGCCGGCCGCGGCGTAGTTCTGCGCGGCGTCGTAGATGAACGCCTGCGGCGCCCCGTCCTGGGTGAAGTCGCGGGTGTAGCCGCCGCTCACCCCGCCGTCGACGATTGCGTCGAGCAGCAGGTTGCGCAGCCGGATGTTCGCGAACGTGCCGCGGATCATCACCTCGTGGTTGCCGCGCCGCGAGCCGAACGAGTTGTAGCCGGACTTCTCGATGCCGTTCTCGTCCAGGTACTGCGCGGCCGGGGTGCCCGGCTTGATCGCACCGGCGGGCGAGATGTGGTCGGTGGTGACCGAGTCGCCGAGCAGCGCGAGCACGCGGGCGCCGGAGACGTCCTGCACCGGCGCCGGCTCGCTCGTCATGCCCTCGAAGTACGGGGGCTTGCGGACGTAGGTGGACTGCTGGTCCCACTCGAAGGTCCGGCCCTCGGGGGTGGGCAGCGCGCGCCAGCGGTCGTCGCCGCGGAACACGTCGGAGTAGCTCTTGGTGAACATCTCCGAGGTGATCGAGGAGTCGACCACCGAGTTGATGTCCTCGGTGGAGGGCCAGATCTCGCGCAGGAAGACGTCGTTGCCGTCGGAGTCCTGGCCGAGGGGCTGCGCCTCGAAGTCGAAGTCCATCGTCCCGGCCAGCGCGTAGGCGATGACCAGCGGCGGGGAGGCCAGGTAGTTCATCTTGACGTCCGGGTTGATCCGGCCCTCGAAGTTCCGGTTGCCGGACAGCACCGAGACCGCGGTCAGGTCGTTCTCGTTGACCGCCTGCGAGATCTCCTCCGGCAGCGGGCCGGAGTTGCCGATGCAGGTGGTGCAGCCGTAGCCGACCAGGTTGTAGCCCAGCTTGTCGAGATAGGGCCAGAGACCGGCCTTGTTGTAGTAGTCGGTGACGACCTGCGAGCCCGGGGCCATCGAGGTCTTGACCCACGGCTTGACCGACAGGCCCTTCTCGACCGCGTTGCGCGCCAGCAGCGCCGCGCCGAGCATGACCGACGGGTTCGACGTGTTGGTGCAGGAGGTGATCGAGGCGATCACGACGGCGCCGTGGTCGAGCACGAACTCGCCGCGCGACTCCGACGTCACCGTCACCGGCTTGGACGGGCGGCCCTCGCAACCGCTCGCCGCGGAGTGCAGGACCGGAAGCGGCGCCCGCTGGGCGGACGGCGCCGGGGAGTCGCTGGCCGGGAACGACTCGTAGGAGGACTGGTCGACACCGGTGTACGACGGCTCGGCGGCGTTGTCGTCGGTGTAGTCGCGCACGGCCTCGCGGAACGCGGCCTTGGCGCTGGTCAGCTCGATCCGGTCCTGCGGGCGCTTCGGGCCGGCGATGGACGGCACGACCGTCGACAGGTCCAGCTCCATGGTCTCGGAGAAGACCGGCTCGTGGTCCGGGTCGTGCCAGAGACCCTGCTCCTTGGCGTAGGCCTCGACCAGCGCGATCTGCTCGGCCGAGCGGCCGGTCAGCTTCAGGTAGCGGACGGTCTCCTCGTCGATCGGGAAGATCGCCGCGGTGGAACCGAACTCCGGGCTCATGTTGCCGATGGTCGCGCGGTTGGCCAGCGGCACGGCGCCGACGCCGGCGCCGTAGAACTCGACGAACTTGCCGACCACACCCTGGCGGCGCAGCATCTCGGTGATCGTCAGCACCACGTCGGTGGCGGTCACACCGGTCGGGATCTCGCCGGTCAGCTTGAAGCCCAGCACCTTCGGGATGAGCATCGAGACCGGCTGGCCGAGCATCGCGGCCTCGGCCTCGATGCCGCCGACGCCCCAGCCCAGCACACCCAGGCCGTTGACCATCGTGGTGTGCGAGTCGGTGCCGACCAGGGTGTCCGGGTAGGCCTGACCGCCCCGGGGCATGACGACGCGGGCCAGGTTCTCGATGTTGACCTGGTGCACGATGCCGGTGCCGGGCGGGACGACCTTGAACTCGTCGAAGGCGCCCTGGCCCCAGCGCAGGAACTGGTAGCGCTCCTTGTTGCGGCCGTACTCG
>JAKDNL010000183.1 GCA_030451825.1 Pseudonocardia sp.
TGCTGTCCGGGCGCGTCTCGGGCAGCTTCTCGGTGCGCGACGCCGGGGGCTGGTGGCCGGGGGAGCCGGGGGGGCGGGGGGAACGCCTCATCTGCTCGGTCTCCGGCACCGGCAGCCTCTCCGTGCGTGTGGCGGGGATCCGCCGGGTCTCGGCGGTGGGTCGCCCGTCCTCGGGTCGAGCGTCGCGTGCTGTCACGTCTGCCTCCCGGTCAAGATCGGTCACGAGGACTATCGACGCCCGCCGGATGCCGGTTACACCCGACCCCCTACACGAGCGGACGAGATCGTGCGTCACCGGTCGGACGGGACCGGGCCCGGGGCTTCCGGAACCGGAACGGGCCGTTCCCGTAGCTGCCGCTCCACCAGCGGCAACGACCGCAGCTGACGCTCCAGGTGCCATTGCAGATGTGCCGCGACCAGACCGCTGGCCTCGCGCCGCACGGCCTGCCCGGAGCCGTCCGCGACGTCCCAGTCGCCGTGCAGCAGGGCGTCGAGCAGCCCGAACGTCTCCGTGGCCGGGTACACCGAGCCGGGCGGACGGCAGCGTGGACACACCGCACCACCGCCGGCGATGTTGAACGCGCGGTGCGGCCCGGGCTGGGCGCAGCGCGCACAGTCGGAGATCGACGGGGCCCATCCGGCGTGGGTCATCGCGCGCAGCAGGAACGCGTCGAGCACCAGCGACGGGTCGCGGGCCCGGTCGGCCAGCGCCCGCACGGCCCCGACCAGCAGCAGGTACACCCGCAGCGACGGCTCGCCCTCCTCGGAGACGAGCCGGTCGGCGGTCTCCAGGATCGCGCAGCCGCAGCTGTAGGCGCCGTAGTCGGCGACGACGGCCGGGGCGAACGCGTCCAGCGTCTGTGCCTGGGTGATCACGTCCAGGCTGCGGCCGGTGTAGCACTGCACGTCGACGTGGTTGAACGGCTCCAGCCGAGCGCCCCAGCGGGAACGGGTGCGGCGCACGCCCTTCGCGACGGCCCGGACCTTGCCGTAGCGCCGCGTCAGCAGCGTGACGATCCGGTCGGCCTCGCCGAGCTTCTGCACGCGCAGCACCACTCCGGTGTCGCGGTACAGAGCCATTCGCCGAGCGTACGCGGGGACCGCCCCCGGGAGCTGCCAGGCCGGCAGTGGGTGTCCGAGCGGCAGAACTGCACCCTGACGTCGATGCAGCTATTCTGCAGGCATGGCTGCGATCACCGTCCGGAACGTTCCCGACCACATCCGCGACGAGTTGGCCGCCCGAGCCGCCCGCAGCGGCCGCTCTCTGCAGGAGTACCTGCTGCTCGAGTTCGAGGTGCTGGCCGAGACCCCGGACCCGGACGACTGGATCGCGCGTGCGCGCTCCCGCGTGGCCGTCACCGGAAGCACGGTCACGGTCGAGGACATTCTCGACGCCAGGGACGCCGATCGACGATGAGACGGCCGACCGTGGTCGTGGACGCCTCGGCGGTGGTCGGGGTCCTGCAGGCCGGAGAACCCGCGGAGTGGCTCGCCACCACGTTGCACCGGCGATCCTTGGTCGCGCCCCGCCTGATGCCGTTCGAGGCGGGCAACGTCCTGCGCCGGCTCCACCTGTCGGGGCACCTGGATGCGAGCGCGGCCACGCTCGCCCACGACGAGCTGACCAACGCCTCGATCCGCCTCTGGCCGCACCGACCGCTCGCGGCACGCGCCTGGGAGCTGCGTGACACCCTCAGCTACTACGACGCCGCCTACATCGCGCTGGCCGAACTGCTGGAGGCCCCGCTGGTCACGCTCGACCGTCGCCTGGCCCGCGCGCCGGGGACACGCTGCACGTTCCTGCTCCCGCCCGAAGTCTGAGCACCGGCGCCGGCCCCGGCGTCAGAAGCCCAGCTTGCGGAGCTGGCGGGGGTCCTGCTGCCAGTTCTCCGCGATCTTCACGTGCAGGTCGAGGAAGATCTTCGTGCCGAGCAGGGCCTCGATCTGGCGTCGGGACTCGGTGCCGACGTGCTTGAGGCGCACGCCGTTCTTACCGATCACGATGCCCTTCTGGCTGGAGCGCTCGACGTAGATGTTGGCGTGCACCTCCAGCATCGGCGCAGCCTTCGGGTTCTCGTTCTCCCGCTGGTTCATCTCCTCGATCACGACCGCGATCGAGTGCGGGAGCTCGTCGCGCACGCCCTCCAGCGCCGCCTCCCGGATCAGCTCCGCGACGAGCGTCTCCTCCGGCTCGTCGGTGAGGTCGCCGTCCGGGTAGAGCGGCGGACCCTCCGGCAGCCGGGCGACCAGCAGGTCGGACAGCAGCGAGACCTGGAACCCGGACTTCGACGACGTCGGCACGACCTCGGCGAAGTCCATGAGCCCCGATACCTCGGTCAGGCGCTCGGCGACGACCTGCGGCTCGACGAGGTCGGTCTTGGTGACGACGCCGAACACCGGCGTGTGCGTGGCGACCGAGCGCAGCTCGTTGACGATGAACTCGTCGCCGCGCCCGACCGGCTGGTCCGCCGGCACACAGAAGCCGATCACGTCGACCTCGGCCCAGGTGGCGCGGACCAGGTCGTTGAGCCGCGAGCCGAGCAGCGTGCGCGGCTTGTGCAGGCCGGGGGTGTCGACGAGCACGACCTGGGCGTCGTCGCGGTGGACGATGCCCCGGATCGCGTGCCGGGTGGTCTGCGGGCGGCTGGAGGTGATCGCGATCTTCTGCCCGACCAGCGCGTTGGTCAGCGTGGACTTGCCGGCGTTCGGCCGGCCGACGAAACAGGCGAACCCGGACCGGAAGCCCTCGGGGACCTCGGCGAAACCCCCGCCGGTCACGTGGCACTCGTCAGGGGTCCGAGGGTGTCGCCGGTGAGGCGTTCGAGGATCTCGCGTCCGATCGGCAGCGCCGCCGTCGCGGCCGGCGACGGGGCGTTGAGCACGTGCAGCACCGATCCCGCACCGCTGCCCTGGTCCAGGAACAGGAAGTCGTCGACGAGCGTGCCGTCCGCCTTCACCGCCTGCGCGCGCACACCGGCGCCGGCCGGGCTGAGGTCCTCGGCGCGGACGTCCGGGAGCAGCCGCTGGATCTGGCGGACCATCGCCGTCTTCGACAGCGACCGCTGTACCTCACCGATGCCGTAGCGCCAGTGCTTCCGGGCGACCTTGAGCATCCCCGGGTAGGTGAGCGTGCCGAGGAGTTCCTTCGGCTTGATCGTGCTCCAGTCGTAGCCCTCGCGGGCCAGGGCCAGCACCGCGTTCGGGCCGGCGTGCACGTGCCCGTCGACGCCGCGGGTGGCGTGCACCCCGAGGAACGGGAACGCCGGGTCGGGCACCGGGTAGATCAGGCCACGGACCAGCGAGGCGGCCCGCTCCGAGAAGCCGGTGTACTCGCCGCGGAACGGGATGATCCGCACGCCGGGATCGGCGCCGGCCATCCGGGCCAGCTCGTCGCAGCGCAGGCCGCCACAGACCACGACCTGGGCGCCCAGGACGTCACCGTGATCGGTGCGCACGACGACATCGTCGACCCGCCGGGCGATGCCGGTGACCGAGCGACCCATGTGGATCTCGCCGCCGCTCTTCTCCACCAGCTCGCCGAGCTTCTCCGCGATCGAGCGGTAGTCGCAGATGCCGGTCGAGGGCACCCACAGCGCGGCCAGGCCACGGACGTCCGGCTCGTACTCGCGCATACCGTGCTCGTCGACGCGGTGGTTCTCCACGCCGTTGGCCTCGCCGCGGCGCGCCAACTCGGCCATCCGCGGCAGCTCGTCCGGCTCGGTGGCCACGACGAGCTTGCCCGACACCCGGTGCGGCAGGTCGTGCTCGCGGCAGAACGCGATCGTCTCCGCGCAGCCGGCGACGGCCAGGCGGGCCTTGTAGCTGCCCGGGGCGTAGTAGAGGCCGGAGTGGATGACGTTGGAGTTGTTGCCGGTCTGGTGGTTGGCCAGCCGGGGCTCGCGCTCGATCACCGCGACCGAACGGCCGGTGCGTACCGCGGCGTGCGCGGTCGCCAGCCCGACGATCCCGCCGCCGATCACGACGAGGTCGAAGCGCGGGGTGGCGGGCAGCGGGCCGGTCATGCGCCCACCCCCGACAGCGTCGCGACGACGTCGCCGCTCGTGTCCGCGACGAGGACGTGCGCGGCCGGGGTGAGGTCACGCACGGCGGCCACGGATCCGTCGTCGGCGGTGCCGGCGTCGGTGACGACCGCGGCCGCCTCCAGGCCGGGGGCGCCGGAGGCCACCGCCGCGGCCACGGCGGCCTGCAACGCGGTCAGCTGCAGCGAGGGCAGCGCGACGGTGGCCGCGGCGTAGGTGCGGCCGTCGGTGTCGCGCACGGCGGCGCCCTCCGCGGCGCCGATGCGGGCGCGGGCCGAGCGGGCCAGCGTCACCATCTTGGCGTCCTCGGGGTCGAGGCCGGGGTTCTGATCAGTGCCGGACATCGGTTCCTTCCTGCGGCGCGGGGACCTCGTCGGGTCCGGCCGGGTCGCGTGGGTCGTTCTCGGCCATGTCGTGCATCTCGTCGTCGTCCTCCCCGGTGCCCTCGGGGTCCATCGGGGTGACCAGCACCGAGGTGATGCGGGTGCGGCCACGGGCGTCCTTGCCGCCCTCACCGCGCAGGTGCAGGCCCGCCACCTCGGCCTCGGCGCCGGGTAGCGGCACCTTGCCCAGGCGCTGGGCGAGCAGCCCGCCGACGGTGTCGACGTCGGCGGCCTCCAGTGCCTCGCGCAGCTCGGTCTCCCGCGCGGTACCGGTGTGCTCGGAGGCGAAGAGCTCCTCGAGGTCCTCCACCGGCAGCCGTGCGGCGACACGCAGCGTGCGGCCCTCGGCCGGCGCGACGTCCGGGACCTCCTCGACGTCGTACTCGTCGACGATCTCACCGACGATCTCCTCGAGGATGTCCTCGATCGTCACCACGCCGGCCGTGCCGCCGTACTCGTCGACGACGACGGCCATGTGGTTGCGGTGGCGCTGCATCTCGCGCATCAGCTCGTCGCTGCGCTTGGAGTCCGGCACGAACGTCGCCGGGCGGATGATCTCGACCAGGGAGGCCCGCGGACGCTGCTCGCGCTCGGCCTCGTCGCGGGCGCGCACCAGGTCCTTGAGGTAGGCCAGCCCGATCACGTCGTCGATGCTCTCGCCGAGCACCGGGATCCGCGAGTAGCCGCTCTTCAGAGCCAGCCGCAGCACCTTGTCCACCGGGCTGTCGCGCTCGGCCCAGACGACGTCCGGGCGCGGGACCATGATCTCCCGGACCGGGGTCTCCCCCAGCTCGAACACCGAGTGGATCATCCGGCGCTCACCCTCGTCGACGACGCCCCGGGTGCTGGCCATGTCCACCAGCTCGCGCAGCTCCACCTCGGTGGAGAACGGACCCTCCCGGAAACCGGGGCCGGGGGTGATCGCGTTGCCGACCAGGATCAGCAGCTTGGACAGCGGCGAGAGGATCGTGCCGAGCGCGCGCACCGGTCCGGCCAGCAGGAGCCCGATCCGGTAGGGGTGCTGACGTCCCAGGGTGCGCGGGCCGACCCCGATCAGCACGTAGCTGACCACCACCATGATCACGCCGGCGAGCAGCACGCCGATCCACGGCGAGGAGAACACCGGCGCGAGCGCCGAGGCCAGCAGCACGGTCGCCGCCGTCTCCGCCGTCAGGCGCAGCAGGAGCAGCAGGTTGACGTGCCGCGGCCGGTCGGCGACGACGGCGGCCAGCGCCGTCGCCCCGGACCGTTTCGCCCGCACGACCGCGTCCACCCGGGCGCGCGAGATCGACATCAGTGCGGCGTCGGCCGCGGCGAACAGCCCGGCGAGCGGGATCAGCACCACCGCGATGACGACCAGCCACACGGTCGTCATCGCCACTGCACCCCGGCGGTCATGGTTGCGGATCGTCCTCGAGCCCGGCCGCGCCGAGCAGCCGGTCGTCGGTGCGACGCTGGGCCTGCTGCGCCTTCGCCCTGGTGCGGCCGTCGCGCCACTGGGCAAGCAGCTTGTCCTGCAGCGCGAACATCTCGCGCTCGTCGGCGGGCTCGAGATGGTCGTAGCCGAGCAGGTGCAGCACGCCGTGCACGGTCAGCAGGTGCAGCTCGTCGGCCAGCGTGTGGCCGGCCTTGCGCGCCTGGTCCTTCGCGAACGCCGGGCACAGCACGACGTCGCCGAGCAGCGAGGGACCCAGGTCCGGCGCGTCCGGGCGGCGGCTGTCGTCGGCCAGGGAGTCCATCGGGAACGCCATCACGTCGGTGGGGCCCGGCTCCTCCATCCACCGCTCGTGCAGCTCGGTCATGGTGTCCAGGCCGACCGCGGTGATCGCGAGCTCGGCGGCCGGGTTGACGTGCATGGTGTCCAGGGTGAAGCGGGCGACGGAGACGACCAGCGACTCGTCGACCGTGACACCGGACTCGTTGATGACCTCGATGCTCACGACGGTGGCTGACCCCTGGAACTTGACGGTGCTCACGACTGGTACCCGGCACGGGCCGGTGGCGTGCGTGCCGCCCGCCGACCCGGCTACCAGCGTAGTCGCCGCCCGAACGCCCCGGTCAGCTCCCCGGGGCCACCACGCCGATCACCGCCGTCGGCCCGCCTGCCGTGCCTGTGGCGGCCCGTTGCGCGGGGCGGTGTTGCCGGCCGAGATGGCGGCCCGGCGCTGGCTGGCGGCGTCCCACCGGGCGTAGGCGTCGACGATGTCGCCGACCAGCCGGTGGCGCACCACGTCCGCGCTGTCCAGCATCGCGAAGTGCACGTCGTCCACGCCGTCGAGGATGTCCCGGACGACCTGCAGCCCGGAGCGCGAGTTGCCCGGCAGGTCGATCTGGGTGACGTCGCCGGTGACCACGATCCGGGATCCGAACCCAAGCCGGGTCAGGAACATCTTCATCTGTTCCGGCGTGGTGTTCTGCGCCTCGTCGAGGATGATGAACGCGTCGTTGAGCGTGTTGTGCGTGACGATGAAGTCCTCGGTCACGTACAGCGAGTCCGCGGCACCGACCGAGATGCAGACGCACTCGGCCTCGCCTGCCGGATCGATCGACTCGACGAACCGCATCGGGCGCCCGCCGCCGTCCGCGTCGTAGGCCGCGGCCTTGCGCTTCAAACGGAACGGTGGGAGTCCCGCCGGAAGCCGGATGTCCAGCACGTGCGCGTCCGACCGGTAGTACACCGGCCGTCCCCCCGCGAGCCCGGGTGTCCGCCCCTCGGCCGCACGGGTCCTCGTGTACGCGACCCCGCCGAGCGAGCGGACGAGATACTTGACGTCGTCGCGCAGACGGCCCGAGCAGGACGTGTACTGGATCCGGCACGTCCGTCCGCGCTGGCGGACCGGACCACCGTCACTGTCGAGCAGACCCTGCAGGACGGCCAGCCGGACCTCGGCGCTGTTGTTCAGGTAGCCGGCGGGCACGAACTTCGTGTCCGAGTGGGTACCGGCCAGACCGAGGTCGCGCACGATCTCCGTGACCGGGTTGGCCGTGATCACGCCACCGCGGCCGCCCCCACCGACGCGGTTCAGCACGTAGTCGAGCTCGGACTTGCGGGTGACTTCGATGTCGGGCAGCGCGGCGTCGAGAGCCTCGGCCAGTTCCGGGTCCTTCGTGGAGAAGGCCGGCGTCGTGCTCGTCGTGAGGCACCCGTCACCCAGGAGCAGGCCCAGCGCGTAGGGGTCCATCGGGACGTCCTGCTCGGGCGACTGCACGGCCCCGACCAGGGGCAGCTCATAGCGGTGTGCGTGCGACCACCGGAGGTTCCCGATCATGTCCCTGGTCTGCACCACCCGACCGTCCTTGCCGTGACGGCGATCGTCCGGGGTCCTCACCTGCCACAGGTGCTCGCCGCAGGCCAGGGTCGACGCCCCGTCCTGGGTCGTCAGGCGGAAGATCTCCTTGACGCCTTGCGGGTGGACACCGAGGACAGGCGTCGGACGGCCGTCGCTGCCGGTGACCATGTCACCGACGCGCAGGCTCCCGATCCGGCGGTAGCCGTCCGGGGTGAGTACCGGGGTGTCGACCGGCTGCGCCCGTCCCCGCATGTACGCCAGGGGCGCGACCTCGATCGTCCCGGCCGCGATCAGCTTCGGGATCGAGTCCGGGTCGAGCATGTCGTGCAGCGCGTCGTAGAGCGGGCGCAGGTACGGGTCGATCTTCTCGTAGAGCGTGCCGGGCAGGTAGCCCAGCCGCTCGCCGGCCTCGACCGCGGGCCGGGTCAGGATGATCCGGTTGACGGCCTTGGCCTGCAGCGCCTGCACGGCCTTGGCCATCGCGAGGTAGGTCTTGCCGGTACCGGCAGGGCCGATGCCGAACACGATGGTGTTCGTGTCGATGGAGTCGACGTAGCGCTTCTGGTTCAGCGTCTTGGGCCGGATGGTCTTGCCGCGCCGGGACAGGATGTCCAGGCTCAGGACCTCGGCCGGGGACTCGCCGAGCTCCCTGTCGTCGGCGCCGGAGTCGGAGAGCATCTCGACGGTCCGGCGCACGGCATCACCGGTCACCTGCTGGCCGCGCTCGGCCAGGGTGATCAGCTCGGTGAACACGCGCTCGCCGAACGCGACGTCCGCCGGCTCGCCGGACAGGGTCAGCTCGTTGCCACGCACGTGCACGTCGGCGGTGAGCAGGCCCTCGGCGGTGCGCAGGCTCTCGTCCCGGGAACCGAGCAGCGCGAGCAGTGCGGCGTCCGGCACGACCATCCGGGACCGGACCATGCCGTCCCGCATGTCGATGCGGCTGTCGGGTCCGGGTTCGGTACCGGTCAAGGGTGCGATCGCCTGCTTTCGGTCTGTGCCCGTGGTGGACGACGGCGATGGTACCGATCCGGACCGACAGTGCCCATCTCGTTCCAGCCCGCGCGCGTCCCCGCAGGCGGCGGCCCGGGTGCACGCCGGGTGACGCCTACTTGATCAGTTTCAGGACGTCGCGGAAACGCGGATGGTGGGAGTTCGCGAGCCACTCGAACAGCACCATCTCGGTCGTCACGACCTCGGCGCCGTGCTCGCGGGCACGCACCAGGGCGGCATCGCGGCTGGCCGGGGTACGGGAGCCGACGGCGTCGGAGACCAGCACGACCCGGTGCCCGCGCTCGCGCAGGCCGATCACCGTCTGCAGCACGCAGACGTGCGCCTCGGCGCCGGTCACGACGATGCGCTCGGCGCCCCCGGGCGGCAGCAGCGTGTCGAATCCGGGCTCGGACGTGGCGCCGAACGCCGTCTTGGCCAGCACCATCTGCGGGTAGGTGGCCAGCTCGTCGACGGTGCGGCCGAGCCCGTCGGGGTTCTGCTCGGTGGCCGCGACCGGCACGTCGAGCATGCCGGCGGCCTCGGCGAGCCGGACCGCGTTCGCCACGACGGCCGGGCCGTCGGCGATCGCCGGCATCAGCCGTTTCTGGAAGTCGACCAGCAACAGCAGGGATCCGGAGGCGTCCACGAGCACGGCTCCAGCGTAGGCCCCGACCTATGATCAGGTCACGACAGGCGGACGCCGCGCCCCGGCGAACGCGACGTCTCGACCAGAAGCACAGGGGGAACCGAACCCGTTCATGGGCGCCGACAAGAGAAGAGCGTGCCGCGCGGCGGCCTGCCACCCGTGGACCGATCTCGCCGATCCGGGCCCGCCCGAGCGCACGGTCCGCCACGTCGAGCTGAAGTTCCTCGTGCCCGAGGCCAGCCACGACGCCGTCCTGCACGCACCGTCGATCCACCGCCGCGACGTGCGCGTGCGGCAGGTCTGGTTCTTCGACACCCCCGACCTCGCGCTGCGGGACAGCGGGCTGATCCTGCGTGCCCGCCGCAACCGCCGCGGCGACGACGACGCCGTGGTCAAGCTGCGCCGCGCGCGTCCGGTCCCGCTGCCGGGCCGGGTCCGGCGCTCACCGAACCTGCGGGTCGAGCTGGACGCGCTGCCCGGGATGTCCTGGTGGTCCGCGGCGCTCGGACGCACGCTGGCGCCGGCCGCGATCCGCTCGGCGCTGCGCGGGCGGCGGCCGCTGAGCTCGTTGTTCTCGGCCGAGCAGCGCGCCTTCGCCCGCGGTCACGCCGACCGCCGGATCGACCTGGACGGGCTGAGCCGGCTCGGCCCGATCGACGTCGTCCGCCGCCGCACCACGCCCGGCGACGGCGGGCCCGGCCTGGTCGTCGAGGACTGGACCTACCCGGACGGGACCCGCCTGGTGGAGGTGTCGGCACGGTGCCGGATCGACCGCGTCGCCCGGATCGCCACCGCGGCCCGACACTTCCTCGCCGAGCGGGGCGTGGACCCGGAGGCCGGCCAGCGGACCAAGACCGGCGCGTCGCTGGAGCACTTCTCCGGGCGGTGAGACCCGCTCCTGTCCGGCAGGATCCTGGGCCGCCCGGGGGGTGGGCTCAGCCCGCGGAGACCCGGTCCAGCGCCGCGGTGCAGGCCTTCCACGCCGGGGACGCGACGTCGATCACGTCGAAGTGGTCCGCGCCGTCGATCCGGACGAGCTCGGCCCGGTCTCCGGCGGAGACCGCACGCGCCACGAAGCGCTCGCTCTGCACGATCGGCACGTTCACGTCCGCGGTGCCGTGCACGCACACCGTCGGCACCCGCAGCGGCGTCCGCTCGGTCGGGGACCCGATCGCGTAGCGCTCCGGGACGTCGGCCGGGCCGCCGCCCATCAGGTCCACCGCGGCGCCCGCGCCCAGGTCCGCACCGTCGATCAGGTCCAGCACGCCGGCCTGGGACACGACGCCGGCGACCCGGACCGCCGGAGCGGCCCCCGGGCTCTCCGGTGGGAGTCCGGGCCGCGCCGCGAGCCAGGCCGCGAGGTGCCCGCCCGCGGAGTGGCCCAGCGTGTACACCCGGCCGAGGTCCAGGCGGGTGCTCTCGACCGTCGCGAGGTGGTCCAGTGCGAGCGCGGCGTCGTCGAAGGTGGAGGTCCAGCCGCCGCCGACGCCGACGCGGCGGTACTCGATGTTCCAGGTCGCCCACCCGGCACGGGCCAGGTCGGCGGCGAGCGGCCGGCCCAGGGACAGGTCGCGGGCCGAACGCCAGAATCCGCCATGGATGACCACGACGATGCCGCGCGCGGCCCCCGATCCGGCCGGTTCGGTGAGCTCGCCGAACTGGCTGGGGTCCGGTCCGTAGGCCAGCCGCCGCGGGCCCGGTGCGGGGGTCGCGGACGTGGTCGGCGCGCTGTGGTTCGGCGCGCTGTGGTTCGGCGCGCTGTGGTTCGGCTCGTGCACGGGCGGATCATGGCACGCCGGGGCGGGCGCGGGTACGCGGCTGATCCGGGCGCCTCGCGGCGGGGGGGGGGGGGCCCCCCGCCGGGGGCACCCCCCCCCCCCCCCCCCCACCACAACAAACCCCCCCCC
>JAKDNL010000815.1 GCA_030451825.1 Pseudonocardia sp.
CGGAGCTGGCGGCGCACTACGGCACCCTCGTCGACCCGGCCCGCGCGCTCAAGCCCAAGGACAAGGCGCAGGTCGAGCGGCCGATGCCCTATGTTCGGGACTCGTTCTGGCGGGGCCGGGACTTCGCCTCGCTGCCCGAGATGCGCGCTGCCGCGCTGGTCTGGTGCACCGAGGTCGCGGGCGCACGGGCGTGTCGACCGCTGGACGGGGCGGCCCCGGCCGCGGTGTTCGCCACGGTCGAGCAGCCGGCGCTGGCCCCGTTGCCGGCGGCGCCGTTCGTGGCGGCCACCTGGTCGTCCGCGAAGATCGGCCCGGACATCCACGCCAAGGTCGGTGCCACGCTCTACTCGTTGCCGTGGCGCTACCTCGGTGAGCGCGTCGATGCCCGCTCCACCACCACCATGGTGCAGTTCTTCCGCCACGGAGAGCTGATCAAGACCCATCCGTTCAAGGAACGCGGCAAGCAGACCGATTACGGCGACTACCCGCCGGAGAAGATCGCCTTCCACATGCGCACCCCGACCTGGTGTCGGCGCCGGGCCACCGAGGTCGGGCCGGCGTGTGAGGTCGTGATCGGCGAGCTGCTGGCCGAGAACGCGCTGTTTCGGCTGCGCGCCGCCCAGGGCGTGCTCGGCCTGGCCGACCGCCATGATCCTGCCCGGCTCGAGGCCGCGTGCGCGAAGGCCACCACGGCCGGAGACCCGTCCTACCGCACCATCAAGGGCATCCTCGCCGCCGGCACCGAGGCCACCGCGACCGTGCGCCCGACCGGGGACGCCGGGGCACCCGCGCACCTGCACGGCCCCGACCAGCTCTTCGCCATCGGCGACACCGCCATGCCCGACACCGCCGCCGTCGCCGTCGCCGACGTCATCCCCCTGCCCACCGCGCACGGCGCCGACGTCACGGACCCGGCCACCACGACCCCGACACCCGCCACCGCCACCGGGCTGACCAGCGACGAGGCCCTCTCGTGAGCACGCAGGCGACCGACCCGAACGCCGCGGACCGACCCACCGGCGACGCCGCAGCGCTGCTCCCCACCGCCACCACGACCACCGGACCCGCCGACCGCGTCACCGCCCGGGAGATCGCCGAGTTCCTCCGCCAACTCGCCCGGTTCCGCTCACCGGCTGCGGGTGGGGACCGGGCCGAGCACGCCGCCCTGCTGGCCCGCAAGACCGAACTGTTCGCCCGGATCGCCGACCAGCACGCGCGCGCCGCGACCGGCCCACCTCCGCCGACGGCACCGACCGCACCTGAAGGGCTCACCTCATGAGCACCATGACCACGCCGATCATCGACAACAACGCGCTGACCGCGGCGCTGCGCGCGCTGAAGCTGGGCGGGATGCTGCAGACCCTCGACGCGCGGCTGGCCCAGGCCCGCGCCGGGGAACTCGGACACCTGGAGTTCCTGCAGGTCCTGTGTCATGACGAGGTCTCCCGGCGGGAGACCACCGCCATCGCCCGGCGGACCCGCCGGGCCCGGTTCGAGCAGACCCTGACCCTGGAAGGGTTCGACTTCACCGCCGCCCCGAAGCTGCCCGCCGCCCAGATCCGCGACCTGGCCGCGCTGCGCTGGCTCCAGGCCGGCGAGTCGGTCATCCTCTATGGGCCGGTCGGGGTCGGGAAGACACACGTCGCGCAAGCCCTCGCGCACCTGGCCATCCGGGCCGGCGCCGAGGTCCGCTTCGCCAAGACCAGCCGCGCCCTGGCCGAGCTCGCCGGCGGCCACGCCGATGGCACCTGGACCCGGCGCCTGCGCGAGCTCACCCGCCCCGCCGTGCTGGTCCTGGACGACTTCGCCATGCGCGAGCTCACCCCCGCCCAGGCCGACGACCTCTACGAACTGATCACCGAACGAGCCGGCCGCTCGCTGATCCTGACCTCGAACCGCAGCCCGGTGGACTGGTATCCGCTGTTCCCCAACCCCGTCGTCGCCGAGTCCCTACTCGACCGGCTGATCAACAACAGCCACCAGTTGTTCATGAACGGAGCCAGCTACCGACCCAACAACAGACCCGGGCGCGTCGCCCCCCAGGACACCACGACACCCCGATAGACTGCCCACCACGGGCCAGACCCGGGGGAATTACTTGATCACAGCCCCGGGGGAATTACCTGATCGTTCACACTCGGCCTTGTCTAGCGTGTCGGGTCGGGTCGACGAGCGCACCGAAGGGGTGTGACCTGGCGGGCAACAGCAGGGCCGACCGAGGATCGTGGAGCAGGTCTACCTTGACCAGCGCGTCGGGTGGGAACCCGAGCCTGCCCGAGACCGAGCACCGCCGCTTCGGTGACGGCGCCTCGGTGTGGGGATCTGCGCCCGGCTCGACGCGATCGGCGCGGCGGGGTGTCGGCGGGTACCTACCTGGGGTT
>JAKDNL010000816.1 GCA_030451825.1 Pseudonocardia sp.
CTCGACGCGACTCGACGAGGCGGTCCCTACGGGGACCGCCTCGCTGTCGTTATGACGCTTGCGTCAGAGGCAACTCCTGCTGATCACCGCCGGTGCGACGGGGGAATTGGACCTTGGTCAGATCCGCGAGGGCTGTCTCCAGCAATGCGGCGACAACGCGGGACCTCGGGATTCCGAGGTCGTCAGAGAGATCGTTGATCTGCTGACGCACCTCGACAGAGACGCGGCCCCACACCATCTCGGGTTGTCCGATGGACTTCCGACCTGCGGGACTCTTGCGGCTCATACCGCGGATGATGTCGGGATTTGCGCCAAAGCCCCAGCCGACACGCCGAGCGATCGCAGAACTACGTGACTTGCCCCCCTGTGGCGCATCAGAGGGTCCGCTCGATCTGGCGGATGAAGGTGACGGCCTCGCTGCTGGCGAGGGCGCGACGTCGCAATGCAGTGAGCGCGGCGCCGAAGCGGGCGACCGTCGCCGGGTCGGTGAGGTGCCGCGCGCCGTCGGTGTCCTCAAGGACAAGGCGGTCGTCGAGGAGTTCGAAGCCGCGCATCGTCGCCATGGCCGCGTGGGGTGGCTCGACGAGCAGCTCGACGGTGGGCAGCTCGGCGATGACCTGGAGATGCCCGAGCTGCTGGCGCTGGACATCGAGGTCCCCGTGGGCATTGCTGAGTGCGGCCGCGCCAAACGCGATCACGACGTGATGCCCGGGCTGGTAGAGGATGCCCTGGCGGCTGAGGCGTGCCTCGATGACGCCGTCGACATCGACGGTGTCCAGTGTGGTCGGCCGGTCGGTTTGCGTGAGCCAACTGCGGGCGTAGGCCGCGGTCTGGGCCAGTCCGGGGATCATGTGGGGCTGATACTCGGCAACGAGCGTCGAGCTACGTTCCAGCGCGGCGAGGTCGACCTGAGCGCCTGGCAAACCCTGATCGCTGCGGGCCGCGCCGCGACTCGACACCGTCTGCACGTGTGCGTCATCGAGGAGTTGGTGCAACTCGGCGGGATCGGCCCCGGCCGCGTCGATCCACTGGTCGAGGTCCTCGCGGGAAGGCAGCTGCAGCCCGAGTTCGATACGTGAGACTTTGCTCTGCTGCCATCCAAGGTGACGAGCGAGAGCCGATCCTGAGCGGAAGCGCGGAGCTCGAACCGCGCGAAGCCGCTCGGCGAGTCGTGTTCGACTGGGCTGGGTCACGAGTGCCCCGCCGCGGTCAGCTGGCGGGGCACACCGCGCGCAGGGGTGCGCTGACCGCAAGAGCCTGCGCCTTGCGAGTCAGACATGCCCGGAGCGTCGTTGACGACGCCGTGGCGTCCTCGACGCCCGTCAGGACGCCGGCCGGGTCGTAGCTCATCAACCACAGCTGCTGGTCGTCGAACATCCAGAAGTCCGGGCCGGTCCACGGCGCCGCCGCGGTGATGATCCGGACGTCCTCGCCCGCCTCCACGTTGGGCGGATAAGACCAGGTCAGCTCGAACCGAACGTAGTCCGTCCAGGGCTCGGTGACGACGTGGACACGTTGCATCACGACGCTTTGGCCCGCACGTCGCCGTACAAGATCCACCCAGTGCCGCTTGGAGTCGGTGTCCTGCCAGGCCTCGCCGGCCTCGAAGCGATCGAAGTTGGGGTCGCCGGCGTAGTACTGCAACGTCTCCAGTCGGAAGATCGAGTGTTGGGCGGTCTCGAAGGCTTCCTGGAACGCCGGCGTGCCGATCACAGCCAACCCAGGGCGCGCATCGCGTCGCGCACGATGACCTCGTCGAGGGCGACAGCCTGTTCACCAGGCAAGGCGTTGGGCATGTGCACCATGTCCACGCCAGGGCCTTGGAAAACGAGACGTCCTGAGTCTTCGTCGCGATGCACCGACGGGCAGCCCTGCTCGCCGCTGTTGCCGTCCTTGGCCAAAGTCGTGAGTCGCATGATGCGCCTTCCATGCTGCGGTTACTTATCACAGCAGTGTCGCAACCCTCACAGCCCCTGTCCACAACAGCATTTTAGCAGCTTGACTATCGCATAGAGCGAGCATAGTTTGACGAGAGGTGCGGCGGCTCCGGACTGGGGCGTCTGGGTGGCCTCGGCAGGGATTGGGCCCCTGCCGAGGCCGGTGGGCCGTGCTCGTCCGATGCGAAGGAGTCGACCCGATGAACAGGATGTCAGTCTCGCGACGCGCGCCTGGGTTGGTGCGGTGCGCCGGGGATCCGGAGCGTGTGTTCCCGGTGGATGAGTCCGGTCCGGGGCAGGCCCCGACGGTGGGGGAGCGGGCGGCGTTGGCCGTGTGCGCAGCCTGTCCGGTGCTGAACCGGTGCCGGACGGCGGTGTGGGGGATGCCGCTGGCCTACGGGGTGGCCGGCGGGTTGACCGCCGGGCAGCGCCGTGAGGTGCG
>JAKDNL010000817.1 GCA_030451825.1 Pseudonocardia sp.
AGTGCCCCGCTCCCTCCGTCCCGGCGATCGCCACGACGACCGGCCCGCCCCCGTCGTCGTCCGCGCCGAGGTCGACCACGGCACCGCGGAGCTGATCTCCGACCCGGACCGGCCGCACTCCTGGACGCTGCTGCTCGACGGCACCGCGCAGTCGCACGTCGACCTCGACGACCCCGAGCACCTGGAGTTCGAGTACGTCCGGCGGATCGCGCACGTCGTGGACCTGCTCGGCGAGCCGGCCTGCCCGCTGCGCGCGTTGCACCTGGGCGGCGGGGCCTGGACCCTGGCCCGCTACGTCGCCGCGACCCGGCCCGGTTCCACCCAGACCGTGGTGGAACTCGACGCCGCGCTGGCCGAGCTGGTCGCCCACCGGCTGCCCGGCCCGGGTCCCGAGGACGGTCTCGACGTGGTCACCGGCGATGCCCGGGCCGTCGTCACCGGGCTCCCGGCCGCGGCGTTCGACCTGGTCGTGACGGACGTCTTCGCCGGCGCGCGCAGCCCGGCGCAGGTCACCACGGCCGAGTTCCTGGCCGAGGTCGCCCGGGTGCTGGCCCCGGGCGGGACCTACGTGGCCAACCTCGGCGACGGCGCGCCCTGGCCGTTCCTGCCCGGCCAGGTCGCGACGGCGGGCGCCGCGTTCACCGAGCTCGCCGTCGTCGCCGGGCCGGACGTCCTGCACGGGCGACGGTTCGGCAACCTCGTGCTCGTCGGCCGGGCCCCGCAGACCGACCGCAACACGGCCGACCAGCCTCTCCCGATCGCGGCGCTGACCCGCCGGACCGCGGGTGACCCGTTCCCGGCCCGGGTCCTCGACGACGGCGCCGCCCGCGCCCTCGCCGGGGACGCCGCCGTCGTCACCGACCGCACCTCCACCCCGTCGCCGCGCCCCCCGGCCGGCCTCTGGGGGCAGTGACTCAGGCCCCTGCTCAGGCCCCTGGTCAGGCCGTCGGGTCGACCAGCACCTTCATCTTCTGCCCCGCGTGCAGGGCCTCGAAACCCTCGGCCACCACGTCGCCCATCGCGATCTTCTCGACCCACCCGGTGGTGTCGTAGTGGCCCCGTGACATCAGGTCGATCACGGCGCGGTAGTCCTCGTGGGTGTAGCAGAGCGAGCCCTGGATCCGGGACTCGTTCATCACCAGGTTGATCAACGGCGTCTCCAGCGGCGTCTCGTAGATCGCGACGCTGACCATCGGCTTGGCCGCCCCGATCGAGGCGAGCGCCGTCTGAACCGCGGGCGCCACGCCGGCGGCGTCGTAGGCGGCGTCCGCGCGACGGCCACCGGTCGCGTCGGCGATGGCCGCCGGGACGTCGACCGCGGTCGGGTCGAGGGTGGTGGCGCCGAGCTTCTCGATCGCGGCCCGGCGGGTGGCCGAGGGCTCGATCACCCAGACGTCGTCCACCCCCATCCCGCGCAGCGCGAACCACAGCCCGATCCCGATCGGGCCGGCGCCGAACACGGCGGCCGACCCTCCCGGCGCGACCTGGCCGAGCGCCGCGGCGTGGTAGGCCACCGCCATCGGCTCGACCAGCGCGCCCATCTCCAGCGACACCTGCTCGGGCAGCTTGTGCAGCATGTGCACCGGCACGACCGTCGACTCGGCCATCCCGCCGTCGGACATCAGACCGTGGAACCCGATCTGCGTGCAGACGTTGGGCCGCCCGGACGTGCAGCGCTCGCAGCGGCCGCATGTGTAGAGCGGCATCACCGCCACCCGGTCGCCCTCGGCCACGTCGGCCACCCCGGGGCCGACCTCGGTGACGGTGCCGGCGAACTCGTGCCCGAGCGTCAGCGGCAGCTTCCGCCCGGTCAGGGGGTGTGCATCACCCTGCGGGATGAAGATCGGCCCGGCGAAGTACTCGTGCAGGTCGCTGCCGCAGATGCCGTTGTAGCCGACCCGGAGCTTGACCTCGCCCTCGCCGACCTCCGGCTCCGGCACGTCGGTGACGCTGACGTCGTTGCGCCCGTTGTAGACGACCGCTCGCATGCAGGTCCTTTCGTCGAAGACACCGTTGGCAGCACCGAGGCTGACAGCACGGCGCCCCGACGGACAGGGTTGCCCGCGGGTTGCAGGTCAGAACGCTCCGGCGGCCCGGGCACGCGCCACGTTGGCCTGATGCTCCGGGAACGTCACAGCGAAGCAGGACGCGCCCTCGGTGGTGCAGCGGACGAAGAACCGCCACGGTCCCGGCGCCGGCTCCAGCGCCGCGGCCAGCGCCTGTTCGGACACCGAGCTCACCGGCGTCGGCGGGAGCCCCTCGTTGAGGTAGCTGTTGTAGGGCCCCGGGGCGCCGCGGGCCTCCGCGGTGGTGCGCAGGGCCTGCACGTCGAGCGGGTAGTTGACGGTGGAGTCCAGCTCGAGACGCTGCCCTGCAGT
>JAKDNL010000818.1 GCA_030451825.1 Pseudonocardia sp.
GACGAGCACCAGCGCGATGTTGCTGAGCTCCCCGATCCAGATCTCCAGCCACGCCTGCCCGGCGGGGCCGATCAGCAGCACGAAGACGAGCAGCCCGGCGAAGAAGATCACGTCGACGACGCCGAGCAGCTTCAGCGAACGCCCGCGGGCGCGGTCGGAGACGAGGAAGAACACCGACATCGCGAGGGCGATCCCTGCGGCCCAGCCGATCCGGCCGGGGCCCTCCAGGACCCCCAGCACGATCCACGGGGAGATGCCGGTGAGCGGACCGTCCAGTATCCGCCCGAGGCGACCCAGGCCGCCGGGGACCGGTGTCGTCGCTGAACCGCCGGTCATGTCCGCTCCAGCCGCCGTAGGTGCGCCCCACGTTCCGCCGTGGGGCAGTCCGAAACATCCGTGAGATACACCGATGTCGCCGTCTGCGGGGCCGTGCCCGGATCTCAGACTCAGTGGAACTCACCGATGTTCGGGACCGGGACGTGGGGTAGATATCACGTGACAACAGGGAGAGCCATGTCCGCTCCCGGCGGGTCGCTGGACCGCCGCAGGCGTGGCGTTCTCGCGAGCACGCTGGCGGCCAACGCGCTGGTGTTCTTCGACCAGACGGCGGTCACCGTCGCGCTGCCTGCCATCGGCCGCGAGTTCGGGGCGGATCCCGACGAGCTGCATTGGACGATCACCGCCTACCTGCTGGCGCTGGCCGTGTTCATGAGCGTCGCCGCGAGGCTGGCCGATCACCTGGGCAGGCGGCGGGTGTTCCTCGGAGGGCTCGCCGTGTTCGGTGTCGCATCGGCGTTGTGCGCGGCAGCCCCGACGCTGCCGTTGCTGCTCGCCGCGCGTTTCGTGCAGGGCGTCGGCGGTGCGATCGTGGCGCCGCTGGCGCTGAGCACCACCGTCAGGACGGTCGGGAACGCGCGGCGGGGCTGGGCGATCGGCCTGCTGTCCACCGGTGGTACCTCGTTCCTGGTGCTGGGCCCTGCGCTGGCCGGCGTGTTGCTCGACAGCGGGTGGCGGTGGCTGTTCCTGGTCAACCTGCCGGTCGTGGTGTTCGCGCTGGTGGTCGGCGTGCGATGGATCACGCCGTCGCGTGCGGCCCCCCCCGCAGCCCCCCGCAGCCGATCGGGTGGGGCGGGGTCGTGCTGCTGCTCGTCGGGTTGACCACGTTGGTGGTCGGGGTCATCGAGGTCCCGGACCTCGGGGCGCCGGCGCTGGCGCCGATCGCCTGCGGCCTGCTGGCGCTCGGGTTGTTCGTCCGCCACGAGCGCACCTGCGCGCACCCGCTGATCGAGTTCCGGCTGCTCGGCAACCGCATGGTGGCCACCTCGCTGGCCGCGCTGTTCGCGATCCAGTTCGCCGTGTCGATCACCACGGGCCGGTTCGCCGATCGCCACGGCCCGCGCGCGCTGGTCCTGCCGGGGCTGATGCTGGCGACCGCGAGCCTGGCCGGGATCGGCCTGCTCGCCCCGTCCGGGTCGGTGGTCGCGCTGCTGCCCGGGCTGCTGGTTTTCGCGCTGGCCCGGCCGATGGTGTTCACGCCCGCCGGCATCGGCCCGTTCCTCGCGCTGGACGGGGACCGCAGCGCGTTCGCGGCGAGCATGGCCACCGAGGCCCGGCAACTGGGGGCGGTCCTCGGGGTGGCGCTCACCGCGCTGGCGCACGGTAGCGCTCCGACCGGCGGGAGCCCGGCACCCGCGGGCGGGTTCGCCGCCGCAGCGCTCTCCGCGGCGGCGGTGTGCGCGGCGGCAATGCTGCTGGTCTGGCGCCGGATGCCGGGACGAGCACGCTGATGAACCCGTTGCTCCGGAACCGGTACGCGCGCACACCGGACGCGACCGGATCGGTCGACGGACGCTGAGCCGTCCCGGAACAGCGGCTCGGCGCCGAACCTCGGTGTGTCTCACGGATGTCTCGGCACGCTGTCGCACCGAAGCTACGGCCGACCGTGACCGCCGTCTCGTGTGTGGCAGGGCCGACGACAGAGAGGTTGCAGCGGGTTATGGCGTCGATGATCAGGAGGGTCGTACCCGTCCGGTGGCTGCGCTGCGCTGTCCTGGTGCTCGGCTCGGTCGCGGTGCTCCTGCTGGGGCTGCTCGCGGCGCCGGCGGCCGGCACGCCGGCCGAGCCACCACCCGCCGCGGCCGCCCCGACCTCGTGGACGTTCGCGTGCACGGGCGCGGCGGAGACGTTCCAGGTTCCCGCGGGAGTGACCCACCTCGGGGTCGACATGCACGGAGGCCACGGCGGGTCGCGGATCCCGGCGCATGGCGGGCCGGGCGGCAACGCCGGCCGGGCCGTGGGGACGATCAGCGTGACACCCGGGACGACGCTCAGCATCGCGGTCGGCTGTGCGGGCGGGGCGCCGGGCCCGGCCGGGCCC
>JAKDNL010000819.1 GCA_030451825.1 Pseudonocardia sp.
CGTTCTGGGGTTACGCGCGCCAGGACAAGAAGCACCGCGGCCGCGAGCCCATCTCGGCCCGCCTGATCGCCGACATGTTCAAGGTCGCCGGGGCGGACCGGATCCTCACCGTGGACCTGCACACCTCGCAGATCCAGGGCTTCTTCGACGGCCCGGTGGACCACCTGTTCGCCCTGCCGGTGCTGGCCGACTACATCAAGTCGACCCGGCCGGACGGGAACTTCGCGGTCGTCTCCCCGGACTCCGGCCGGGTGCGCCTGGCCGAGCGCTGGACCGAGACACTGGGCGGCACGCCGCTGGCGTTCATCCACAAGACCCGCGACCCGCGCAAGCCGAACGAGGCCGTGGCGAACCGGGTCGTCGGCGACATCGAAGGCCGCACCTGCGTCGTGATCGACGACATGATCGACACCGGCGGCACGGTGGCGAAGGCCGTCGAGGTGCTGCTGAAGGAGGGCGCTGCGAGCGTGATCGTCGCGGCGACGCACGGCGTGCTCTCCGGCCCGGCGCCGGAGCGGCTGGCCAACTGCGGCGCCGACGAGGTGATCTTCACCGACACCCTCCCGATCCCGCAGGAGAAGCGCTTCGGAAACATGACGGTCCTCCCGATCGCCCCCCTCCTGGCCGAGGCCATCCACCAGGTCTTCGAAGACGGATCGGTGACAAGCCTCTTCGACGGCAACGCATAACCCACACACCCCACACACCCCACCCCGCCTGCACGAGAGCTCCGTTCGTCCAACCGGCCCGCACGAACGGAGCTCTCGTCCACCTCGGCGGGTCCCAGCGCGGCGCGTCCCCCTCGGCGCAGCCCCAGGCTCGGCGGGTCCCGGCGCGGGGCTCGGGGGTGGGGTGCGTAGACTCGATGTCACTTCCGCGGCGAGGGCGGGTGCAACGCGGACCCGCCGTGATCGACGTGGGCCGACTCCGGTCGGCTCCTCGTCTCGCTGCGCGTTCATCGCACATCCACGATCGAGGAGCAGTTCCGTGGCCCAGACCCGTATCGCCGCCGAGACCCGGACCGAGTTCGGCAAGGGCGCCGCCCGTCGTACCCGCCGCGCCGGCAAGATCCCCGCCGTGCTCTACGGGCACGGCACCGACCCGCAGCACCTCTCGCTGCCGTCACTGGAGTTCGCCGCCGTCGTCCGTGACCAGGGCCGCAACGCCGTGCTCGAGCTCGACGTACCGGGCGTCTCCGGCCCGGCCCAGCTCGCGCTGACCAAGACCGTGGTCGTGCACCCGCTGCGCCCCTACATCGAGCACGTCGACCTGCTGGTCATCAAGCGGGGCGAGAAGGTCGAGGTCGAGCTCGACGTCGTCGTCACCGGCGACGCCGCCCCCGGCTCGATGGTCACCCAGGAACTGAACACCGTCCTGGTCGAGGCCGACGTCCTCAACATCCCGGAGAACATCGAGGTCTCCGTGGAGGACGTCGAGATCGGCACCCAGTACTTCGCCGGCGAGCTGCGGCTGCCCGGCGGTGTCGAGCTGCGCACCGACCCGGAGTACCTGGTCCTGCAGGTCGTCCCGGCACCGACCGAGGAGGACCTCGAGGCCGAGATCGACACCGAGGGTGCCGGCGTCGTCGAGGACGCCTCCGACGAGCAGGCCGCCGCCGAGGCCGCGGAGACCGAGTCCTCGGACTCGTCGTCCTCCGAGGGCGGCTCGGGCGACGAGTCCGGCTCCTCCGAGAGCTGACGGCGAGAGCAGCGCCGGCGGAACGGGAGTCGACACCGATGGTTGCCGGTCCCGCGCTGGTGGTCGGGCTCGGCAACCCGGGCCCGGAGTACGCCGAGACCCGGCACAACGTCGGCTTCTTCGTCGCCGAACTCCTGGCGACGAGGGCCGGCGCCCGGTTCTCCTCGCACAAGCGCTCGAACTCCGACGTCGCACAGGGACGGCTGGCCGGCCGCCCGGTGACGCTGGCCAAGCCGCGGACGTACATGAACGTCTCCGGCGGGCCGGTGGCCGGGCTGGTCAACTACTTCTCGGTGCCGGCCGAGGAGGTCGTCGTCGTGCACGACGACCTCGACCTCGGGTTCGGCGTGATCCGGCTCAAGCGCGGCGGCGGTGAGGGCGGCCACAACGGCCTGCGCTCGATCAGCCGCTCGCTCGGGACGAAGGACTACCTGCGGGTCCGGTTCGGCATCGGCCGTCCGCCGGGCCGGCAGGACCCGGCGGACTACGTGCTAAAGCGCTTCGCCGGCGCGGAGCGCAAGGAGCTGGAGTTCGCGGTCGATCTGGCCGCGGACGCCGCGGAGGCGCTCCTGTCCGAGGGCCTCGAGCCGGCGCAGAACCGCTTCCACGCCCTCTCCGGCTAACCCACCCCCGTGGGGGGGGGGCGGCGCGCGGCCGCGGGGGGAAGGGGCCGCCCG
>JAKDNL010000184.1 GCA_030451825.1 Pseudonocardia sp.
ACGCGCCACACCTCGCCGCGGGCTGAACGGACGGGACCGGACGGGACCCGCTCAGGCCCGGTCGACCCGCCCGTAACGCCACCGCGCCAGTGCCGCCGTCAGAACCAGCGGCACCGCGACGACCAGCGCCGCGCGGAACAGCGACCCGAACATCCCGGCGTCGGCCAGCGGCGCGGCCAGGGCGGTCCCCGCGGCGCTGCCCAGGAACAGGACCGCCGCGAACAATGCCACCGCCGACGCCCGCGCCTGCGGCACCACCTGCGTCGCCCAGGTCTGCAGTGTCGAGTGCAGGAACGCCCAGGCCCCGCCGAGCCCGGCCCCGGCCGCGAGCACCGTCGCCACGTTCACCGTGATCGACGGCCCGATCCACGCCGCCACCAGGAACGCACCGCCGATCGCGGCCAGGCCGGCCGGCGCAATGGTCCCGACCAGGCGCCGCACCAGCCGCGAGAACACCAGTGCTCCGACCCCGAACCCGCCGGAGACGAGCCCGGCCACCGCCGCCGACGAGCCCAGCGCCTGCAACGCCGGCGCGAGGAAGGTCAAGGCGGCGAGCACCACGACGCCCTCGACGAACGCCAGCAACAGCACGATCCTGGCCCAGCCGTCCGCCAGCACCGTGCCCAGCGGGCGCAGCACCCCGGAGAGGCCGCCGGTGTCGGCCGCCGCCACGGAGTCGGGCTCGGGCAGGCCGCGCAACCCGAAGAACAGCCCGGCACCGGCCGCGGCGGTCAGGGCGAACACCGTCCGCCACCCGATCAGGTCGCCCAGCAGGCCCGCACCCGCCGTCGCCACGGCGGTGCCCAGCGCCGACGCGGCCAGCACGTCGGAGAGCGGGCGCTGACGGACATTCGCCGGCCACGTGTCGCCCACGTACACCAGCGAGGCCGGGATCAGCGCCGAGAAGCACCCGCCGGTGACGATCCGGGCGATCAGCAGCACGGTCACGCTCGGTGCGAGCGCCGACGCGAGACCACCGGCCGCGGCCCCGCACAACGCCATCCGCATCACCCGGACCCGACCCAGCCGGTCGCTGAGCACACCCCAGACGACCTGCATCAGCCCGTAGGCCAGGAAGTAGCCGCTCGCCACCCCGGCCGCGACACCGAGCGAGACGTCCAGGTCGATCGCGATCAGCACCAGCAGGGGCGCGATCGCGAACCGGTCGCACGTGCTGACCAGCGAGGCCACCTGCAGCAGCCGCAGGCGCCGGGCACCGTCCGGGACCCCCGCAGGGTCCGGGACGGGGTCGGGAGCGGCGGCGGTGGAGCGCCGGGGACGGTCGGGCACGCGACCACTCTCCCCCGGCTCCGTCCCCGGTGCCGACGCCGGGCCCGGAGCGGTCTTGCCGCCCCCGCCGCAGGAGGGGAAGAGTGGACCACGTCCGGCGGACGGCCGGACGAGTCGACGACGATGGACGAGGAGCGCCGTGGCGATCAGCGGACCGGCGAACGATGGCGGCCGGGTCACCGGACGCGGGATGACCATGAGCGACCTGCTGGCCCGCCACGCACGAACCCGCCCGGACGCGGTCGCCCTGCGCGACGCGCGGGTCTCGCGGACCTACCGCGGGCTCGACGACCGGGTCACCCGCCTGGCGAACGCGCTGCTCGAACGCGGTGCCGGGCACGGGGAGCGGGTCGCGGTGCTCGGCCTGAACTCGGTCGAGGTGCTCGAGGCCTACCTGGCCACGCTGCGGACCGGCGGGATCTGCGTCCCGGTCAACTTCCGTCTGGTCGCCGACGAGATCGCCTACGCGCTCGAGGACAGCGGCGCGGTCGTGGTCGTCTGCGACTCCGCGTTCGCCGGGGCCGTGGACAAGGCGCGCGGATCGGTTGCCTCGGTCCGTTCGGTGATCACCATCGGAGACGGTCCGGAGCCGCTGGAGGAGATCATCGCCGCCGCCTCGGACGTGTACTCCGAAGCCGCCGTGGCCGACTCCGACCCGGCGTTCATCATGTACACCTCGGGCACGACCGGACGTCCCAAGGGCGCCGTGCTCACCCATCGCAACCTGCTGCTGCACGCGTTCTCGCAGATCGCGCACCTGGGCATCGGCTCGGACGACAAGGTGTGGCTCTCCGGGGCGCCGCTGTTCCACATCGCGGGCCTGGCCGGAATGATCCCGCCGCTGATCACCGGCGGGCGCACGATCGTCGCGTCCTCGGGCGGGTTCGACCCGGCGGGAACGATCGCGCTGCTCGAGCGCGAGTCGGTGTCGTCCTGCTTCTTCGTCCCGGCCCAGTGGGCGGCGATGTGCGCGGTGCCCGACATCGGCGACCGGGACCTCTCGGCGCTGCGCCGGATCTCCTGGGGTGCGGCGCCGGCGTCGAGCTCGCTGCTCCGGACGATGATCGACACGTTCCCGCAGGCCCAGGTCGTGACCGCGTTCGGGCAGACCGAGTGCAGCCCGGTGACCTGCACGCTGCGCGGCGAGGACGCGATCCGCAAGATCGGCTCGATCGGTACGCCGATGGTCAACGTCGAGGTACGGGTCGTCGACGACGAGGGCGACGACGTCCGCCCCGGCGACATCGGCGAGATCGTCTACCGCGGACCGTTGGTGATGAAGGAGTACTGGAACAAGCCCGCCGAGACCGAGGAGGCGTTCCGCGGGGGCTGGTTCCACTCCGGCGACCTGGTCCGCGAGGACGCGGACGGCTACTACTACGTGGTCGACCGCAAGAAGGACATGATCATCTCCGGTGGAGAGAACATCTACTGTGCCGAGGTGGAGAACGTCCTGGCCGGGCACCCGAAGGTGGCCGACGTCGCGCTGATCGGTGTGCCGCACCCGAAGTGGGGCGAGACGCCGCTGGCCGTGGTCGTCCCGGCCGACCCGGACGACCCGCCCACCGGTGCCGAGATCGAGCAGTTCTGCCGGGAGCGGCTGGCCTCCTACAAGCGGCCGACGCAGTACACGGTGCTGCCCGAGCTGCCGCGCAACCCGAGCGGGAAGGTGCTCAAGACCCGCCTGCGCGAGGAGAACGCGGCCGGCTCGCTCGTCTCGGAGCCCGCCGTCTGACCTGCTCCCCGGCTCAGGGAGCGAGCACCGGTAACCCCGAGTTCGCCGCCGCCTCGGACTGCCGCACGTCGTAGGTGACCATCGTGTCGGCGTCCGAGCGCAACGCCACCGCCAGATGGAGCGCATCGAGGCTGCGCATATGCGGGCTGGGCATGTGCGGGCTGGGCAGGTGCGGACCGGGCAGCAGGCCGGCCTCGCGGTACACGGTGCGGTCCGGCTCGACCAGGTCGAAGCGGCTCGGCAGCGCCGTCACATCGGACTGATCGAGCTGCAGCCCGATCGCCAGCCGGCGAAGCTCGGTCTCCAGGAGGGTGCTCGACACCAGGAGAGCGCCCTCCCGCACTGTCGTGTCCAACCAGCCCGCCAGGCGCTCGGACGCTTCCTCCTCCACCACCAGCTTGGCTGCCGCGGAGGTCTCCACGTACACGATCATCGCTCGTCGCGCAGCTCGTCCAGGACCTCCTGCACCGGGCGGTCGACCCGGGTGCGGGCGAGCTCGGCGAATCCGCCATGGACGGTGGCCCGCCGGACGCGCACGGCCGCCGCACCCGCCCGCGGCGGCGGAACGAGCGCCGCGACGACCTCTCCGTTGTTCGTCACGTACACGGTTTCGCCCGCGGCGACGTCGCGGAGCACGGCACTGCTGTTGTTGCGCAGCTCCCGGTGCGGGATGGTTCTCGACATCTCGACCTCCGTAGCAATCGGAGCAGCGGCGCGGCGGGACAGGTAACGTCCGCTTCCGTGCCCGACCTGGATCCCGAGGAGTTCCGCCGGCTCGGCCATCGCTACATCGACTGGGTCGCCGACCACCGGGCCGGGCTGGAGTCCCGTCCGGTCCGCGACGACGTCGAGCCCGGGTCGGTGCGGCGCCGGTTCCCGACGGAGGCCGCCGAGGAGCCGCAGGGACTGGACGCACTGCTGGAACGGGTGGACGAGGTCGTCGTCCCGGCCGACACCCGCTGGCAGCACCCCGGGTTCCACGCGTTCTTCCCGGCCAACGCCTCGCTCACCTCGCTGCTCGGCGAGATCGTCGCCGGCGGGCTGGGCCCGCAGGGGATGCTGTGGTCGACCTCGCCGGCCTGCACCGAGGTCGAGCAGGCGCTGACCGACCAGCTCGCCCGCGCGCTCGGGCTCGGCGAGGCGTTCACCCACCCCGGCGGGGGCGGCGGGTCCATCCAGGACTCGGCGTCCTCGGCTGCGCTGGTCGCGCTGCTGGCCGCCCTGCACCGGACCTCCGGCGGGCGGTGGCGTGAGACCGGGGTGACCGGCGACGAACGGGTGTACGTGACCGCCGAGACGCACTCGTCGCTGGCCAAGGCGGTACGGGTGGCCGGGCTGGGCGAGCGTGGGCTGCGCGTCGTGGGGTTCGCGCCGGGGACCCGGACGATGGACCCGCACGCGCTGGCCGCGATGCTCGAGGCCGACGCGTCGCAGGGGCTGGTGCCGGCGATGGTGTGCGCGACCGTCGGCACCACCGGCACCGGCGCCGTCGACCCGGTGCGCGAGATCGCGACGACCGCCGCGCCCTACGGCGCCTGGGTGCACGTGGACGCCGCCTGGGCCGGGGTCGCCGCGCTGTGCCCGGAGTTCCGGTACCTGGTCGACGGGGTGGAGCTCGTCGACTCGTTCTGCACCGACGCGCACAAGTGGCTGCTCACCGCGTTCGACGCGTCACTGCTCTGGGTGCGCGACGCCGCCGCACTCCCGTCGGCGCTCTCGCTGACACCGGCCTACCTGCGCGACAGCGCATCCGACTCCGGTGCCGTCGTCGACTACCGGGACTGGCAGGTGCCGCTGGGGCGGCGGTTCCGGGCGATGAAGATCTGGGCCGTCCTGCACGGTCAGGGTTTGCAGGGCCTGCGGGCACACCTGCGCGGGCACGTCGCGCTGGCCGACGAGCTGGCCCGCCGGATCCGCGCCCACCCCATGCTCCAGCTGGCCGCCGAACCGTCGTTGTCGCTGCTCTGCCTGCGCGTGCGCACCGGCGGGGCCCAGCTCGAGGACCAGGCAGCGGACGAGGCAGCGGACGACCGGGCGACCCGGTCGCTGCTGGCCGAGGTCAACGCTTCCGGACGGGTCTTCCTGTCGCACACCCAGATCGACGGACGCTTCGTGATCCGGGTGGCGTTCGGCGCCACCACCACGACCCGCCGGCACCTCGACGAACTCTGGACGATCATCACAGATCCGGTCCCGCCCACCACGCTTCGGTAAGGTTACCCTGCCTTCCAGTAAGGCTTGGTTGCGCGACCGAAAGGACTCTCGATGCCCCGACCACTCCTGCGCGCCGCCGCCGCGGCCGCCGTGCTCCTGCTCGCCCTGTCCGGCTGTGGCAGCGGCGAGCCCGAGCAGTCGGAGCAGGCGGCGGCGGGCGGGTCCGCGCCGGCCGGCGCGTTCCCGGTCACCCTGAACCACGCGTTCGGCACGACCACGATACCGGCCGAGCCGAAGCGCGTCGTGGCCGTCGGCCTCAACGACTCCGACTTCCTGCTCTCCCTCGGCGTCGTGCCGGTCGGCTCCCGCGAGTTCACCGGCGGGTTCGACTGGCAGAACCGGGCCTGGGCCCAGCAGGCGTTGGGTGGCCAGAAGCCGCAAGCGCTCACCGGTACGTCGGTGCCGGTCGAGCAGATCGCCTCGCTGCAGCCGGACCTGATCCTCGGCGTCTACTCGTTCCTGGACAAGACGACCTACGACACGCTGTCCAAGATCGCCCCGAGGGTGGCCCAGCCGACCCCCGACGGCACGAACGCCGCCCCCTGGCCGGAGCAGCTGCGGATCACCGGGCAGGCCGTGGGCCGGACGCAACAGGCCGAGCAGGTGGCCGCGGCCACCCAGCAGAAGTTCGACGACGCCAAGGCCGCCTACCCGGCGTTCGCCGGAAAGTCGCTGAAGATGGACTTCGTGGTCGGCGGAACGCCGATCGACCTCGGCACCGACGACCTGCGCGCACAGCTGTTCGCCGGGCTGGGCTTCGGAGTCCCCGGGACCACCCAGAACCTGTCGCGGGAGCAGCAGGGCAGGCTCGACGCCGACGTCCTCGTCGTGATGGGCCGGACGAAGGCCGAGGCGATGGCCGACCCGGTGTTCGCCAACATCCCGGCGGTCAAGGCCGGCCGGGTGGCGTTCCTCGGTGGCTACACGACCGACTTCGCCGGGGCGCTGGGCTTCTCGAGCCCGCTGAGCCTGCCCTACGCGATCGACTCGGTGGCGCCGAAGCTCGACGCCGCGCTGAAGGGCCAGGATCCGGCGTGAGCGCCGGGAACGCCGCCGTCGAGCCGCCCGAGAAGATCGACGGCGGCCTGCTGCGCACTGCCTTCGTGCTCGTGCTCGGCACGTTCATGGCGACCCTCGACTCCACCATCGTCGCGGTCGGTATCGAGACACTGGCCACGGACCTGAACGCCCCGGTCACCGAGATCCAGTGGGTCAGCACGGCGTACCTGCTGGCCGTGGTCGCGGCGGTACCCGCGTCGGGATGGCTCATCGACCGCTTCGGCGGCCGCCGGACCTGGATCGCCGCGATCGGTGTGTTCCTCCTCGGGTCGTTGCTGTGCGCGCTGTCCTGGTCGGTGACCAGCCTGATCGTGTTCCGCATCCTGCAGGGCCTGGGTGGCGGCCTGCTTCCCCCGGTCGGCCAGGCCCTGGTCGCCCGTGAGGCGGGCCCACAGCGGATCGGGCGGATCATCAGCATCGTCGGGGTGATTCCGCTGCTGTCCCCCGTGCTCGGGCCCGTCGTCGGCGGGGCGATCCTCGGCGTGGCCGACTGGCCGTGGCTGTTCTGGGTGAACCTCCCGGTCGGGATCGTGGCCGTCGCGCTCGCGCTGCGCATCGTCCCGGTGCACCCGCCCGCGGCGAAGGGGGCGCCGTTCGACGCCGTGGGCGTCGTGTTGCTCGCACCCGGGCTCGCGGTGCTGGTCCTCGGCCTGACCGACCTCGGGAACGGGCGTCCGTTCACCTCGGCCACGGTCCTGCCGGCGATCGTGCTCGGCGTGGCGATGCTCGCCGGGTTCGTGGTGCACGCGATGCGCATGCGCGGTGTACCCCTGATCGACCCGCGGCTGTTCCTCCGCCCGCCGTTCGGAGCGGCCGCGGCCGCGCTGCTCGTCCTGGGCGCGTCGATCTTCGGAGCGATGTTCCTGCTGCCGCTGTACTTCCAGACCGGTCGCGGGCTCGAGCCGTGGCAGGCCGGGCTGCTGCTCGTCCCGCAGGGAATCGGGGCGGCGGTCGGATCGATCACCGTGAACCGCACGATCGACCGGGTCGCACCCCGCACGCTCGTGCTCACCGGGATCGGGGTCATCGCCCTGGGCACGGTCCTGTTCACCCAGCTCGGCCACGCGCCGGCGGACGCGCTCGTCGCCGCCTCGCTGCTGGTGCGCGGTATCGGCCTCGGCATGATCGGCGCCCCGGTCATGTCGCTCGTCTACAGCCGGATGGACCGCGAGCACCTGCCCCGGGCCGCTAGCGCGCTGAACCTGCTCACCACGCTCGGCGGCTCGCTGGGGACGGCGGCGGTCGCCATCATCCTGCAGACCCGGCTCGTGGCGCGCGGCGCGACCGGCGGCGACGAGGTGAGCACCGCATTGGCTTTCGCCGACACGTTCTGGTGGGTGCTGGGGTTCTGCGCGGTCGCCGCGGTCGGGGCGGCCCGGCTCCCCCGGTACGCCCGGAAGGAGCCTTCGGCCGCGTGACGTGAGGGGATGTGACGTGACGACGCCCCGCCCCGGGGCGGGCGGGGGGGTCGGGTGATCTCAGTGAGGTGAGGTCACAGGAAAACCCGCCCCCCCCACGTCCACCGTCTGCATGATCCCGGCGTAGTCCGGGCGGAAGCTCAGCGCGGGCAGGTCCCACACCTTGTTGTCGCGGAACGCCGGGAGCTGCGCGTACACCGGATCCTTCGCGAGCTGGGCGGCGTTGCGGCCACCGATGACGACCACGATCGCGTTCGGCGTGTCCGCGATGTTCCCGACGATCTCCGGGCTGACCGTGTAGGAGTCCCCGGTGCCGAACAGGGGCGGGTTCCCGGCCTTGCGCAGGGAGTCGTCGTCGATGTCGAAGCCCAGTTCGCGCAGGAGCCGCGGGAGCACGGCGGTCGGGGTGATGAAGTACGGCTTCGGGTCGCTGTAGGACGCGATGACCGCCACCGGCCCGGACGGTGGCCGGATCGACGCCTTCACCTCGTTGAACCGGTCGGTGAAGGCCTGCATCAACCCGGCGACGCGGTCCTGGCGGCCGGTGATGTCGGCGATCAGCGCCAGCTGGTCCTGCCAGGCGACGGTGGTACTCGGGACCAGGACGGTCGGCGCGATCTGGCTGAGCGCGTCGAAGTTCTGCTTGGCCTGGGCCGCGGTGAAGCCCTGCCCGCCGCCGATGATCAGGTCGGGCTTCTGGGCGGCGACCGCCTCGACCGACAGGTCACCGGCCGGCAGCGCGATCGTGCCCTGCTCGGTCGCGTTCGCCGACCAGGTCGGGGGGAAGCCCGCGGCGTCCGGCTTGGCGCCGAGCACCCGGGCGTCGCTGGCGATGACCGGCACGTCCAGGGTGTAGAGGTAGCCGGTGAGGGCTCCGCTGAGCGAGATGACCCGGCTCGGAGCGGCCGGGACGGTCACCGGACCGCGCTCGGTGTCGACGCTTCTGGTCCCGCCGTCCTGCTCCGAGCCCGAGTCGCCGGACTGACCGCAGCCCGCCGCCATCAGGGGTAGCAGCCCGGCCAGTACCAGCGCCCCGCGCCGGCTCAGGTGGCGCGTGGGCGTTCGGGTCGTATTCATCGTGTGGTCCTCCAGGGTTCGGCCGTCCCGGTCCGGGGCCGGGTCGCGACAGGGTGGTCCGGCTCGTTCGCCGGGCCGGGTGGGCTCAGGGCCGGGTGAGAGATGGCCGGGTGAGAGAGGGCCGCGGCGAGGATCGGGCCGATCACGGCCCAGCCCCGCGGCGACACCATCCCGCCGTGGTCGGTGTCGACGTGGTGCACGGCCAGGCGACCGCCGGTCGCCGGTCGCCAGGCCCGCTCCAGCTCGTCACCGGTCCGCCCGTTGCCTGCACGGGAGCCGGTGGCCGCGAACAGGGTCAGGGCGCCCGGGTACTCCGGGGCCCGGGACCGCAGACGCAGGGCCAGGGTCTGCCCGACCGCGTCCCGCACGGCACGCTCGAGCTCCGGCGCCGCAGCGGCGAGTCCGGCCGGGAGCGCCGCCGCGACCTCGCGCTCGAGCACGAGCGGATCCGGTGCTCCCGGGCCGCCGTCACCGGACAGCGGCCCGGAATCGATCAGCCCGGTGAACGCGACGTCGGCACCCGTCGCCGCGAGCTGGGCCGCCATGGCGTGCACCACGTTGCCGCCGAAGGAGTAGCCGAGCAGGTGATACGGCCCGTCGGCCTGGATCGCCCGGACGGTCTCGACGTAACCGGCGGCGAGCTCGTCGATCGTGGCGGCGCCCAGCGGCGAACCGTCGAGCGACGGGAGCTGCAGGCCGATCACCGGGCGCTCGTCGGGCAGCTCGCGCACCAGCCCGGTGAACGGCGTCGCGAACCCACCGGCGGGATGCACACAGAACAGCGGCTCCGCCGGGCCCCGGGAACGCAGCCGCAGGACGTGCCCGCGGTAGAGGTCCGGCACGCCGTCCCCGCTTTCCCCAGGCGTCTCGGTGGCGCGCAGGGCGATCCCGGCGACCGTGCCGCCTTCGAACACGTCGCGCACGGACAGCGTCACCTCGCGCCGCCGGGCCCGGGAGACGAGTTGCAACGACGCGATGCTGTCCCCGCCGACGGCGGCGAACTCGTCGTCGAGCTCGACCGCCCCGGTGCCCAGCACCTCCCGCAGCACGCTCAGCAGCACGGCCTCGGCGGTGGTGCGCGGCTCCCGTGCGGTCGTCGACGCCCGCTCGGGAGCCGGCAGCGCGGCCCGGTCCAGCTTCCCTGCGGGGCTGAGCGGGAGTCGGTCCAGGACGATCAGGGCGGTGGGCACCATCGCGTCCGGCAGACCGGCCGCCAGGTACTCGCGCACCGCGACGGGGTCCAGGTCCGCGCCGTCGACCGGGACGACGTAGCCGACCAGCCGGCGTTCGCCGGGGCGGTCCTCCCGCACGTCCACGACGCCGGCGCGGACGTCCGGGTGCCGGGCCAGCGCGGACTCCACCTCGCCCGGCTCGATCCGCACGCCGCGGATCTTCACCTGGTCGTCGGTGCGCCCGAGGAACACGATCTGCCCGTCGTCGCGCCAGCGCACCCGGTCGCCGGTGCGGTACATCCGCTCGCCGGGCGCCCCGAAGGGGTCGGCGACGAACGCCTGCGCGGTCAGGCCGGGCCGGCCGACGTAGCCGCGGGCCACGCTGGATCCGGCCAGGTACAGCTCGCCGGCGACACCGACGCCGACCGGCTCCAGCCTCCCGTCGAGCACGTAGGCCCGCACGTCCGGATCCGGGCGGCCGATCGGCAGCGGACCGGCGCCCTCGGCGGCGCCGGTCACCTCCGCCGGGTCGTAGCGCCAGGTGACGGCGTTGACCGTCACCTCGGTCGGGCCGTAGGCGTTGAACAGGGCACGCCGGCCGTCGCCCCAGCGCCGGGCCAGCGCGGGGTCGAGACGTTCCGCGCCGACGACGAAGAAGACGTCCGGGTCGACGGTGGCGTCCTCGGGCATCGCGGCCAGGAACGACGGGAGCAGGTTCAGCCCCGTCACGCGGTGCTCGCGGACGTAGTCGAGCAGCTCGTCGCCGGGCAGGCGTACCTCCTCCGGCGCGATCACCGAGGTCCCGCCGGAGAGCAGCGGCACCATCGTCTGCCAGATCGCGACGTCGAAGCCAACCGAGGCGAAGTGCAGGTAGCGCTCGCGCTCGGTGACGCCGACGACCTCCTCCTGCAGCGCGAGCAGGTCGCCGATGCCGCTGTGGTTCACCGCGACGCCCTTGGGCCGCCCGGTCGTGCCCGAGGTGTAGATGACGTAGGCGAGCGCGTCCGCGGTGAGACCGCGGCGGGCCTCGACCGGGTCCGCGTCCCGCACCGACCCCTGGCCACCGAGCACCGCCGGGTCGTCCAGGCACAGCGCCGGGATCCCGTCCGGCGCACCAGGCACACCGCCGAGTCCGGCGAGGACGTCCGATGTGGTCACGACCGGCTGGCCTACATGGTCGGCGACGTCGCGCCGAAGCAG
>JAKDNL010000820.1 GCA_030451825.1 Pseudonocardia sp.
GTGTCGCTGTCCAACGGTGTCGCTGTCCAACGGTGTCGCTGTCCAACGGTGTCGCGTCGTTGCCTTATGCGACTGCCGCAGTCTAACGAAGCTGCACAGCAGCCACACAACAGTATGGCAGCGTGGCGTCGTCTTCACGCAGCGTAGTTCGTATGCGGCACTGCATCAGCGCAACAACTATGCTGACGTGCGAGGATTGCCCGACCAGGACGAGCTTGCGACCGTCGGATGCGGGCTCCTCTCCGAGGCACGAACAGGCGGGTAACGTCCTCGCGACGGGCCCAGCTTGGTCAGTCGGACGTAGTAGGTCTGGTATCCGATCATGTCCCGGGTCGATCATCGTCGGCCGAGTGACGGAAGTAGCCCGCCTTGTCGACGGGTCCGGTGTTAGTTTGCGCGCAGTGTGTCGGCGTCGGCCAGGATCTGGGTGACGTCGCGACGGTGGCTCAGGGGAGTGGTGTGAGCCAGGCTTGGCGACCGCACTCACTGATGTCTCTCCTGGCTGGTGTTGTATCCGCTGGGGGTGATGGGTGCGTTGCCGTCGCGGATGGTGTCGGCGTCGGCGGTGAGCTGGCGGTGGTCGCGGCGGCGGGACAGGTCGGTGGTGCGGGCCCGAATGGGGCCGAGGTGGCGGTAGGCGATGAGGACTTCACCGCGGCGGATCTGACGGATGTCTCCGGGCCGGAGCACGGGTACGTCCTGGCTGCTCCAACTGGTGCGGGCCGGCGAGAGCAGCCCCTCGTGTTGTCGTTGCGCACGTAGTTGTTCGCGTTCACCGAACAGGGTGGACAGCATCTGCAGGGTCGGGTTGTCGGTGATGCCGCCCCAGATGGTCCAGGCCGTGGTGTTGGACAGCAGCGCGCGGGTTCCGCCTTCGCCGAACTGTCCTTCCAGCTGCGCGATGGTCTGGGCGGCCCAGTGCACGATCAGGCCGTGTTTGGTGATCTCGGACAGCAGCTGGGGCAGCAGCGGGATCGGGGTGGCGTTGGTGAGTTCGTCGCAGACCATCGTGGCCGGGGGGTCGAGGCGTTCGCCGGGTTGGGAGACCACGCCGAGGTCGGCGGCGGTGCGGGCGTATTCCTCGGCCAGTGCGGAGAACAGCGGGACCGCGTCCAGGGTGCGGGTTGAGCCGCCGATCACGTACACGGTGCCGTGCTGCCCGATCAGGGAGCGCATGTTCACACCGCGGTTGCGGGGCGGGTCGCACATCCAGCGCAGCGCCGGGTTGAACACCCACGACTCGACCATCTTGCGGACCCCGAGCCACACTCCGTCGGCGGTCTTGTCGTTCATCGTGATCTCGGCGTCCAGCATCGCCGAGATCTGCGAGTAGTGGAACCGTTCCAGGGTCCTCACCGGCTCGGGGTCCTTGCGGTGGTTGGCCCATTTCAGCAGCGCGTCGAGGCCGTGGCCGTCGAGGTCGGCCGCGATCAGATACGCCCGCACCACGATCTTGGCGCGGTCGAGCCAGGTCTGCTCGTTCGACGAGGTCAGTTGCCGTCCGGCCTCGGTGCGGGCCCGCGCCGCGGCCTCGACGAGGGTGTGCGCACGACGGGCCGCGACCTGCACGTCGGCGCATCCCTCGATCGGCGACCAGCGGCCCGGCGCGGGCCAGGACAAGGTGTTGCTGGCGTCGAACAGGACCACCGGGCCCGCGCCCGGGCGACGGGTACGGGCCAGGGCGGTGACCAGGAACGCATCCGGGCTCGAACTCGAGGCCCACAACGGGCCGGGCGCGGCGAGGATCTTGGGGATGAGGTCGGCGCGGGTCTTCCCGGACTGGGTCGGCGCCAACGCGCCGCTGTGGTTCTCGAACGGCAGCCACAGCTGCCCGATCGGGCCGCGGTGCAGCGGTGCGCCCAGCTCGCTGATCGGGGCCCGCGCCCGCTCAGCCCGAGACAGGCCCGGGCGGGTCACCCGTGCCCGGCGCCGCGCGGCGGGTTCGGACAGTTCTGCGCGCAGCACCGTGCGGCTGGCGTGCCCGGCCGGGGTCGGGCCCCAGCGCCGCCACCACCCCCACGCCGCCGAGGCCACGGCCACGCCGGTGGCGGCGATCAGCACGCCCGCAGTCGCCCAGAACAGCCCAGGGTGGGCGGTCACGACCGCGACCGGCCCCGCAGCCGGCGTGGTGACCGGCCCGAACAGGGCAGCGTCGCCACCGCCGACCAGCACATACAGCGCCTGCCCGAGCTCGGGCAGACGCGGCCACCCGGCCGGGGACCCCACCACGACACCGGTGATCCACATAGCGGCGAGCAGCAGCACACCCACCACACCGATCAGGGCCAGCGCGGCCAGGGCCCTCACCGACACCGCGAAATCCCGATCGGCCTGCGCCGACGACGCACCGCTCATGACGAACCTCGGTACCG
>JAKDNL010000185.1 GCA_030451825.1 Pseudonocardia sp.
TGCCACCGATGCGGGAATCGATGCGCCTGCACCGCTACGGCTTCGGGCGCTGAGCGCGGCGTCGGGGCCGGCTACAGCCCGGCGGCTCGGGCGGTGTCGGCGAGGACCTGCTCGAGCATCGCCGGGGTGAGACGTCCGGTGAACGTGTTCTGCTGGCTCACGTGGTAGCAGCCGAACAGCTGCAACGGCTCGCGGTCGTCGCCGGCGGGGGCGAGCTCGACGCGGGCACCGTGCCCGAACTTCGGCTGCGGTCGCGGGATCGTCCAGCCCGCTCCGGCGAGCACCGGCAGCAGCGCCTGCCAGCCGAATCCGCCGAGCACCATCACCGCGCGCACGGTCGGTGAGAGCAGGTCGAACTCGCGTTCGAGCCAGGTGCGGCAGCGGTCGCGCTCGTCGGTGGTGGGCTTGTTCTCCGGGGGCGCGCAGTGCACCGGGGCGGTGATCCGCACCCCGCGCAGGGCCAGACCGTCGCCGATGTGCGTGGCGGTGGGCTGGGAGGCCAGGCCGACGGCGTGCATCGCGGCGTAGAGGACGTCGCCGCTGCGATCGCCGGTGAACATCCGGCCGGTGCGGTTCGCACCGTGCGCGGCCGGGGCCAGGCCGACGATCATCATCCGCGCGTCCGGCGGCCCGAAGCCGGGTACCGGCCGTCCCCAGTAGGTCTCGTCCCGGAACGCGGCGCGCTTCTCGACCGCGACCTTCTCCCGCCACCGCACCAGGCGCGGGCAGGCGCGGCAGCCGGAGACCCGTTCATCGAGCTCGGCAACGGTCGTCGGGGCGGGCACGGCTCAGGCGATCGAACGGGCGATGCCGTCGAGGATGTCGTGCTCGGAGACGACGACCTGCGCGATCCCGGCCCGGCTGTGCAGCTCGTCGGCCAGCGCCTCGACCACGAGCGATCCGGCGCCGATCACGTCGACCCGCCCGGGGTGCAGCGACCCGTGCTTCTCCCGCTCCGGGCGCGAGGAGGTGATCAGCATCTGGGCGATCCGATGCAGCTCGTCGCGGGACAGGCGCGACAGGTGGACCGACTCCGGGTCGTACTCGGGGAGCTCCTGCCCGATCGCGGACAGTGTGGTCAGCGTGCCGGCCACACCGACCCAGGTGCGCGCCGTCTCGACCGGGACCGCGGAGAACGCGTCGTCCAGGATGCCGGCGGCGACCTCGCGCGCCTGCGCGATCTGGGCCTCCGACGGCGGGTCGTCGGGCAGGCAACGTTCGGTCAGCCGGACGCTGCCCACGTCGACGGAGCGTGCGGCGATGACGGTCGCGGCACCGTCGTCCAGGGTGCCGATCACGACCTCGGTGGAGCCGCCGCCGACGTCGGTGACCACGAACGGCCCGTCGTCGGGGTCCAGGTCGCCGACCGCGCCGACGAACGACAGCTGCGCCTCCTCGTCCCCTGAGATGATCTCCGCCTCGACCCCCAGGGTCTCGCGGACCATGGAGAAGAACTCCTCGCGGTTCGACGCGTCGCGGGTCGCCGAGGTGGCGACCATCCGGACCCGCTCGGCGCCCTTGCGGCGCGCGGCCACGGCATAGTCGACGAGCGCGACGCGGGTGCGCTCGAGCGCCTCCGGGTCGAGGCGCCCGGAGGAGTCGACACCCTTGCCGAGCCGCACGATGCGCATCTCGCGGTGCAGGTCGCGCAGGTCGACCGCGCCGTCGAACGAGGTCGTGACGTCGGCGACGAGCAGGCGGATCGAGTTCGTCCCGCAGTCGATGGCTGCCACCCGGGACATCGCGCCCTCCTCCGCTGTTCGGCGACATGTTGCCGTGATCACGGTACGCCGGTCGTGGTGTCCGGACGGGGCCGCCGGTGACGCCGCGTCGGCGGCCGCCCCGGGGACCTCTGTCCACGAATTCCTTCGCCAACCGTCTCGGTTCGCGAAACAGTTCTCGGAAAGGACACCCCGACTGGCCCGGCGCGGCCCTCCCGGCAAGTTACTCTCCAGTACATGACGGAGCAGTCGGTGCGCCCGCAGTCGGATTCCCTCACCACCCCGACCGGTCCTCCACCGGAGGCAGACCTGGGCACCCACCAGGTGCTCAACCAGGTCCCGCCGCGCGTCGACGGTGATCTGCTCAGCGCCGACCCCGCGCTGATCGAGGCCGTGCGGCGGGAGGGCGGCGGCGGCGCGACGGGCGCGCTCGAGGGCCTGCGCGCGCTGGAGGCCGTCGTCGGGACCGAGCAGTGGCGCGAGCACGCCCGCGCCGCCAACCGGCACGAACCCGTGCTGCGCACCCACGACCGCTACGGGCACCGGATCGACGAGGTCGACTTCCACCCGTCGTGGCACGAGCTGATGCGCACCTCGGTCGAGCACGGGCTGGCCGCCGCGCCCTGGCGGGCGGCGCCCGGCACCGGGGCGCACCTGGCGCGGGCGGCCGGTTTCTATCTGACCTCGCAGGTCGAGCAGGGGCACCTGTGCCCGATCTCGATGACCTACGCGTCGGTGCCGGCCCTGCGGCACGCCCCCGAGCTCGCCGGCGCCTACGAGCCCGGCCTGACCGCCCGGCAGTACGCGCCCGGGCTCGTGCTCGCGGGGAACAAGGCCGGTCTGCTGGCCGGGATGTCGATGACCGAGAAGCAGGGCGGCTCGGACGTGCGCAGCGGGACCACCGTCGCGACCCCGCAGCCGGACGGCAGCTACCGGCTGACCGGGCACAAGTGGTTCACCTCGGCACCGATGTGCGACCTGTTCCTGACCCTGGCCCAGGCGCCGGGCGGGCTGACCTGCCTGGTCCTGCCGCGGGTGCTCCCGGACGGCACGCGCAACGCCATCCGGCTGCAGCGGCTCAAGGACAAGCTCGGCAACCGCTCGAACGCCTCCTCCGAGCTGGAGTACGCGGGCGCGACCGGCTGGCGGGTCGGCGACGAGGGCCGCGGTGTGGCAACGATCATCGAGATGGTCTCGATGACGCGGCTGGACTGCGTGCTCGGCTCCGCCGCCACCGCCCGGTCCGCGATCACCGAGGCCGCGCACCACGTCGCGCACCGGTCCGCGTTCGGTCGCCGGCTCGCCGATCAGCCGCTGATGCAGTCCGTGCTCGCCGAGCTGGCCGCCGAGTCCGAGGCCGCGACGATGCTGGCGCTGCGGCTGGCCGCGGCCGTCGACCGGGGCGAGACCGCGCTGCTGCGCCTGGCTCAGCCGGCGGCCAAGTACCTGGTCTGCAAGCGGACGTCGGTGCTGGTCGCGGAGGCGCTGGAGTGTCTGGGCGGCAACGGCTACGTCGAGGACTCCGTCCTGGCCAGGCTCTACCGGGAGGCGCCGCTGAACTCGATCTGGGAGGGCTCGGGCAACGTCACGGCGCTCGACGCGCTGCGCGCCGTCACCCGGGAGCCGGGTGCGGTGGACGCGGTACTGGCCGAGGTGGATGCGGCACGCGGCGTCGACGCGCGCTTCGACCGGACCGTGGACGCGCTGCGCGCCGAGCTCGCCGCACCGGACGAACGGCGCGCCCGGCGCCTCGCCGAGCTGACCGCGGTGTGCCTGCAGGGCTCGCTGCTGATCCGGCACGCGCCGGACGCGGTCACCGCGACGTTCTTGGAGTCCCGCCTGGCCGACGACGGCCCGTTCCGTACCGCGGGCACCCGCCCGGGATCACACGCCGCCGCCGTCCTGGACCGGGCGACGCCGCACGGCTGAGAAACCCTCGTGCGTGGTTATCGTTGCTCCGGCGGCGATATCCGCGCACGGGCGGCGCAGCCTCCATCGCCCCACCAGTCCCCGACCTCGTCGAGCGCCTCGTCCCCGAACGGGTTCACCCCGGGCCCCGTGGCCAGGGCGTGCGCGGCGTGCACGTGCAGGCACTTGACCCGGTCGGGCATGCCCCCGGCGCTGACGTCGGTGCCCAGCGACTCGATCGCGTTCCGCTCGGCCAGGTAGGCCTCGTGCGCGGCCCGGTAGCGGTCGGCGAGCTCCGGGTCGGCGGCGAGCCGGTCGGTCATCTCCTTCATCCGGCCCTGCGACTCCACCGTGCCCAGCCGCGAGGCCAGTCGCGAGCAGGTCAGGTAGTACAGCGTCGGGAACGGCGTCCCGTCCGGCAGCCGCGGCGCCGTCTGGACGACGCTGGGCAGCCCGCACGGACACCGGTGCGCGACCTCGCGGGCTCCGCGCGGCACGCGTCCGAGCTGCGCTGCCATCGCGTCCCGGTCGGCATCGGAGACGGTCATCGTGTCGCCCCTCCAGAGACGTCGGTCCACAGCGTGTGGAACCAGGGCACCCCCGGCTCCGCCTGCCCGCTCTCCGGGGCGGGGGCCGGCGGGGTCGGGAACTGCACGATGTAGGGAGTCTCGCCCGGTGCGACGTAGCCCAGACGGGTCCGGGCCTGCGCCGCGACCTCGGCCGGGTCGGACAGCGTGTCGCGCTGCGCACCCAGTGCCGCCACCTCGTCCTGCAGGGTCTCCTGCTGCGCGGTGACCCGGGCCAGCTCCTGGCGCTGGGACACGTAGTTGTGCAGCGGGACGGCGACGGTGAGCGCGAGCGCGCAGACCACGATGGCCAGGATCGCCGCCCGCTTGGTCGACGAGAGCCCCAGCAGCCCCGTGGTCCGCGCGACCACCTCACCGGCGCGGGACCGGGCGCGGGTCAGCCGCGGCCGGGCCCCCGGGGGATGCTGCGGGCGCGCCGCGCGTGGGCGCGTGCCCCCGGCGGCGGGACGGCCACGACCGTCCCGCACCGCGCTCCGCTGCTCCCCCACCAGACTCAGTTCCCTTCGGGCACCGAGTACCGCGGGAACGCCAGCTCGCCGTTGTAGCGGGCGGCGTCGCCGAGCAGCTCCTCGATCCGGAGCAGCTGGTTGTACTTGGCCACCCGCTCGGACCGCGCCGGGGCGCCGGTCTTGATCTGGCCGCAGCCGGTGGCCACGGCCAGGTCGGCGATCGTGGTGTCCTCGGTCTCACCGGAGCGGTGGCTCATCATGCAGCGGTAGCCGCTGGAGTGCGCCAGGGTCACCGCGTCCAGGGTCTCGGACAGCGTGCCGATCTGGTTCACCTTGACCAGCAGCGCGTTCGCGGCGCCGCGGGCGATGCCGTCCTCGAGACGCTCCGGGTTGGTGACGAACAGGTCGTCGCCGACGATCTGCACCTTGTCCCCGATCGCCTCGGTCAGCGCGACCCAGCCGTCCCAGTCGTCCTCGTCCAGCGGGTCCTCGATGGACACCAGCGGGTAGGCCCCGACCAGCTCGGCCCAGACCTCGGCGAGCTTGTCCGACGTGAGCTTCTTGCCCTCGTAGGCGTACTTGCCGCCGGAATGGAACTCGGTGGCCGCGACGTCGAGCGCCAGCACGATGTCGGTGCCCAGGGTGAAGCCGGTCTTGCCGATCGCGCCGGCGATCAGGTCCAGCGCGCCCTTCGTACCGCCGGCGACGTCCGGCGCGAAGCCGCCCTCGTCGCCCAGGCCGGTCGCGAGGCCCTTGCTCTTCAGCTCGGCCTTGAGCGCCTGGTAGACCTCCGCGCCCCAGCGCAGTGCCTCCCGGAACGACTCGGCGCCGATCGGGGCGATCATGAACTCCTGCACGTCGACGGACGTGTCGGCGTGCGCGCCACCGTTGAGGATGTTCATCATCGGCACCGGCAGCACGTGCGCGTTGGAACCGCCGATGTAGCGGAACAGCTCCAGCCCGGACGACTCGGCGCCGGCCTTGGCCACCGCGAGCGACACCCCGAGCAGCGCGTTCGCGCCGAAGCGGGACTTGTCGCCGGTGCCGTCGAGGTCGACCAGGCGCTGGTCGACCAAGCGCTGGTCGACGGCCTCCATGCCGGTCAGCTCCGGCCCGATCTCGTCCAGGACCGCCGCGACGGCCTTCTCCACACCCTTGCCGCCGTAGCGGGCCGGGTCTCCGTCGCGGAGCTCCACGGCCTCGTGCTCACCGGTGGACGCGCCCGACGGGACCGCCGCCCTGGCGAGCGTCCCGTCGTCGAGCGCGACCTCCACCTCGACCGTCGGATTTCCTCGTGAATCGAGGATCTCGCGCGCCCCGACCTGCTCGATGACCGCCACCGTCACTCCTGTTCCACGCGCATGCGTCCGGGTCCGGTGCGCCAGCCTAACCGCAGGCCGCACCGATCCGGCGCAGAAGGCGGGCGCGCCCGCGATGTCAACCCTCGCGATTCGCGTGGATCACACCTACCGTGGAGTGACATGAGCAGTAGCAGACCGGCGGCCGACGAACTGGTGGCCTCCTTCCGCCGGGCCGAGATGCTGCTCGCCGACCGCCGCCCCCTGGACGCCCTGGACGCCCTGCGCGCAGTCGTGGCGAACCAGCCCAACGACGCATCGGTGCAGCTGCTGGCCGGGCGCGCCCATTTCGACTCCGCCCAGCTCCGGCGGGCCGAGGCGGCGTTCGAGAAGGTCCTCGAGCTGGACCCCTCGGACCACTACGCACACTTCGCCCTCGGCAAGACGCTGCAGCGCCAGGGACGGCTCTCGGCGGCGGTCACCCAGCTGAAGATGGCATCGGCGATGGACCCGCGTCCGGAGTACCAGGAAGCACTCGGCGAGGTCCGCGCACGGATCGCCCTGTTCTCCGAATAGGGCCCTTCCGCAGGGCCCCTGGCGAGGCTAGCCTTCCGAGCGGGAAGCGCACCCTCACCACCCTGGCCTCGGCTGCGCCACCCGCACATGTTTGTTCGCGGTGGAGGAGGCAGAGGTGCTCGGCAACGCTCTCATCGGACTGCGCGAAGGCCTCGAGGCGTCGCTCGTCGTGGCGATCCTGGTGGCGTTCCTGGTCAAGACCGACCGCCGCTCCGAGCTCCCCCGGGTCTGGATCGGCGTCGGGCTCGCGGTTCTCGTCAGCGTCGGCGTCACGCTCGCGCTGACCCTGGCCCAGCAGGCACTGACGTTCGAGGCCCAGGAGGCCCTCGGCGGGTCGCTGTCGATCGTCGCGGTCGGCTTCGTCACCTGGATGATCTTCTGGATGCGCTCGTACGGGCGGACGCTGTCGCGCGAGATCGAGGGCAAGCTGGACTCGGCGATCTCGATGGGCCCGCTGGCCGTCGTCGTGGTGGCGGCACTGGCGGTCGGCCGGGAGGGCCTGGAGACCGCGGTCTTCTTCTTCGCCGCCGCGCAGGCCGCGGGTCAGACGACCGGACCGCTGATCGGCTTCCTGATCGGGATCGCGGTCGCGATCGCGCTGGCCTACCTGATCTACCGCGGCGCCCTGCGGATCAACCTCGGCAAGTTCTTCACCGTCACCGGGTTCCTGCTGGTCTTCGTCGCCGCGGGCATCCTCGCCTACGGCGTGCACGACCTGCAGGAGGCCGGGATCCTGCCCGGCCTGACCACGCTCGCGTTCGACGTCAGCGCAGCCGTCCCGCCGGACTCCTGGTACGGGACCCTGCTCAAGGGCGTCTTCAACTTCTCGCCGCAGACCACCGTGCTCGAGGCCGTCGTCTGGATCCTCTACGTCGTGGTCGTGCTGACCCTGTTCCTGCGCCCGGCCCGCCGGCCGGCATTCCCCCGCAACGCCCCGACCGCGGCGTGACCGCACCTTCCCCGAGGAGAACCATGTCCCGCCGCATCCCCGCCGTCCTGTTGGGCACCGGAGCAGCCGCCGTCGTCCTGGCCGGCTGCACCTCCACCGCACCGGCCGACAACGCCGGTGGAGGCGGACCGATCGCGGTCAACGCCACCGACACCGCCTGCGAGGTGGCCACGACGTCCGCGCCGGCCGGCAAGATCTCGTTCGACATCACCAACGGCGGCAGCAAGGTGACCGAGTTCTACCTCTACGGCGAAGGCGACCGGATCATGGGCGAGGTCGAGAACATCGGGGCAGGCCTGACCCGCAACCTGATCGTCGAGGTCCCGGACGGCGGTTCCTACACCACCGCCTGCAAGCCCGGCATGGTCGGCGACGGCCTCCGCGCGCCGTTCACCGTCACCGGCAACGCCCAGCGCCAGGTCGACCAGAACACCAAGCTCGCCGAGGCCACTGCGGGCTACAAGCGCTACGTCGACTCGCAGGTCGGCGCGCTGGTGCCGAAGACGCAGGAGTTCGTGGACGCGGTCAAGGCGAAGAACGTGGAGCAGGCCAAGGCGCTGTTCCCGATCTCGCGCACCTACTGGGAGCGGATCGAGCCGGTCGCCGAGTCCTTCGGCGACATCGACCCGAAGATCGACGGCCGGGAGGACGACGAGCGCGACCCGGGCGTGCCGTTCACCGGCTACCACCGCCTGGAGAAGGACCTGTGGGTGACCGGGCTGCAGCCCGACTCGTCCGCGATGGCCGACCGCCTGCAGGCCGACATCGCCGACCTGGCGAACCGCACGAAGACCGTCGAGCTCACCCCGGTGCAGCTGGCCAACGGCGCCAAGGAGCTGCTCGACGAGGTCGCCACCGGCAAGATCACCGGTGAGGAGGACCGCTACTCGCACACCGACCTGTGGGACTTCAAGGCCAACGTGGAGGGCTCGCAGGCCGCCGTCTCGGCCCTGCGCCCGGTGATCGACGAGAAGAACAAGGCCCTCGGCACGACGCTCGACCAGCGCTTCGCCGACGTGGAGAAGCTGCTCGAGACCTACCGGCAGGGCGACGGCTTCGTCCTCTACACCTCGCTCACCGAGGAGGACAAGAAGAAGATGACCGCGGCGGTGGACGCGCTGGCCGAGCCGGTCAGCCAGGTCGCGGGAGCAGTCACGGCGTGACTCAGGACGATCCTGCCACCGAACCCGAACCCGAACCCGAACCCGGACCCGGCCCCGCACCGTCCGGCGTCTCCCGGCGCCGGCTGTTCGGGATGGCCGGCGCCGGAGTGGCGCTGGCCGGCGTGGGCGCGGCTGCCGGCTACGCGGTCGCCGAGTCCTCGTCCGGCCCGGGCACCGGTGTGGTGCCGTTCCGCGACGTGCACCAGGCCGGGATCATCACCCCGGCCCAGGACCGGCTGCACTTCGTGGCGATGGACCTGACCACGACCGACACCGGCGCGGTGCGGGACCTGTTCCGGCGCTGGACCGACGCCGCGGAGCGGTTGACCACCGGCGCTGAGATGACGCCGAACGGCGCGGTCGGGCTCAACCCGAACCTCCCCCCGACCGACACCGGGGAGGCGCTCGGGCTGCCCGCGTCGTCGCTGACACTGACCTTCGGCATCGGCGCGTCGCTGCTGGCCAAGCTCGGCCTCGACGGCCGGCGCCCGCCCGGGCTGATCGACCTGCCGCATTTCACCGGCGACCAGCTCGACCCGGGCCGTTCCGGCGGGGACCTCTGCATCCAGGCCTGCGCGGACGACCCGCAGGTGGCCGTGCATGCGATCCGCAACCTGGTCCGGGCGGGGTTCGGCACCACCGAGGTGCGGTGGTCGCAGCTCGGGTTCGGACGGACGTCGTCGACCTCGACCGACCAGGCCACCGCGCGCAACCTGTTCGGTTTCAAGGACGGCACCAACAACCTCAAGGCCGAGGAGCCCGACCTGATCGACGAGCACGTCTGGGCCGGGCCCGATCAGGGCTGGATGGCCGGCGGCACCTACCTGGTCGCCCGCCGGATCCGGATGCACATCGAGATCTGGGACCGCACCTCGCTCGACGAGCAGCAGCAGATCATCGGCCGGTCCAAGGGAGAGGGTGCGCCGCTGAGCGGGCAGGCCGAGTTCGACGTGGCCGACCTGCGCGCGCGGGGCCCGGACGGCGACCCGCTGATCGGCCGGGACGCGCACATCCGGCTGGCGTCGGCCGATGCGTTGAACGGGATACGGATACTGCGCCGCGGCTACAACTTCGTCGACGGCTCGGACGGCACCGGGCACCTCGACGCCGGGCTGTTCTTCGTCGCGTTCGTCCGCGACCCGGCCACGCACTTCGTGCCCATGCAGTCGGCGCTGGCCCGCCACGACAAGCTCATGGAGTACATCGAGCACAGCGGCTCGGCCGTGTTCGCCTGCCCGCCGGGGCTCTCCGAACCGGGCAGCTACTGGGGCCAGGAACTGTTCACCTGAAACCCTCGTGCGCGGATATCGCGGTCGGGGCGGTGATATCCGCGCACGGGTGTCATAGGGCGGCGGCGTAGCGGTCGGCGGCCGTCCACACCTCACGGGCGTAGTCCGAGGAGGCGTTGTAGGCGAGCACCCCGCTCCACCAGCCGGACCCGCTCGTGGAGTCCCGGCCCCCGGCGCAGAGGTACCCGGCCGCGGCGAGGGCCGCGTCGTCGATCTGCTGCGGGTCGCGGACACCGTCGCCGTTGCCGTCGGCGCCGTAGGTCGCCCACGTCGACGGCAGGAACTGCATCGGCCCGACGGCCCGGTCCTGCCCCGGGTCGCCGTCGAGACGGCCCCCGTCGCTGTCCGGGACCGCGGCCGTGCCCCCGTCCCCGTCCAGCGCGACCCCGATGATCGGCGGGTCGACCCGGCCGCCGTGGTCGAGGTCGGCACCGCGGTAGGTGGCGTGGTTCGACTCGACACTGCCGATCCCGGCCAGGGTCACCCAGCTCAGCCCGCATTCCGGGGTGCGGGTGCGCTGGTCGATCTCGGCCGCGGCGTAGGCCTGCAGCGTGCGCTCGGGAATGTCGGCCCGGCCGGAGTTCTGTCCCGCCCACGCGACGACGTCGGTACCCGCGGGCAGCGGGGCGATGCTCGGCAGCGGGGTGCCCCGGCCCGCCTCGCCGGAGATGCCCAGCCCGCTGGTCGGCGGCGGGGACGACCGCCGGGGCGAACCTCCGGTGGTCATCGCCGCGACGACCATCAGCAGCACGATCCCGCTGATGCACAGCAGGAGGGTCTGGTTCCGCACGCGCGGATCCTACCGACGGGTAATCACCCGTTCGCGTGTGGGGTGGCGCACCGCGCGGCGGGCCAGTACCTCCGCCAGTCGGCGGCGTCCAGCCCGTGCGGATCGCGGCCCTCGGCGACCGCCGCGCGCTCGGCGGCACGCACGTCGGCGTCGAACCGGCGGGCCACCGTGCGCAGTGCGGCCTCCGGATCGCCGCCGTCGAGCTGGGTCCGCGCGGCCAGCCGGAACAGCTCCGCGCCCGCGGAGTCGGCACCCGGCAGCAGGTCGGCGGGCAGCCCGGCGCGGGCCGTGCGGGAGGCGAGCTTGGCGGCCAGTGCCACCGCCGGCTGACCGGCCGCCACACCGTCCACGCTGGACTCGCGCTCCTTCTCGGCGCGCTTGAGATCGTCCCAGCGACGGTCCTGCGCGTCCGCGGTCTCGACG
>JAKDNL010000821.1 GCA_030451825.1 Pseudonocardia sp.
TCCGCGTTCTTCGGCAGCGATTCGGTCTGGCTGGCTCTGGCCGTCGGCTTCACTGCGTGGCTCGGCTTCTCACTCTCGACCCTGGCGCAGCACAACGGCTTCGAGCAGAAGCCTGCTCGGCTCACCGTGATCAACAGTGCGTATCAGTTCGTGCTGTTCCTGGGCATGGTCCTGGTCATCGGCCTGCTCCAGTAGCAGACGGGGGCTCACGTGCGTTACCCGTCGTGCGCGCCGTCTCGGCACCGATCACGCCCGTAGTCTCCGAGCATCGCCCCGCCTGCCCGGGGCTACTCCCGGCCTCCGTCTGTTTCGAGGCGGGCACCCGGCGAGCCTCAGGGTCAGTCCCCGTCGGTGGCGATCACGCGTAGCGCGGTGACATGAGCGCTGACTTGCTCGCGGCCTTCGGGAGTCAGACGGGTCCAGGTTCGACGGACGGCACCGGTCGATTCTCGCCGCGAGGTGGTCAGGCCGGCGGTGGCGAGTGCCTTGAGCTGTTTGGACAGGGCCGAGTCGGTCAGTCCCACCCGGTCGCGGACGAAGCCGAACTCGACCTCGCCGGCCGCGAGGAGGGTGGCGGTGATGCGCAGTCGGGTCGGGTCGAGCAGCAGTGGTACGAGGCGGGTGTCGGCGGACGGTTCAGGCACCGTGCTGGGCCCGCGGCAGCATCCGGAGGGTGAGCAGGGCGCCGGCAGGTCGGGTGGCGGCGAGTAGGAGTCCTGCGACGGTGTTGGGTCGGGTCAGTCGGCTGCGCCGGATCAGGTGCACGGCCAGGCGTTCGGCGGCGTACCAGCCGAACCCGACCGCGGCGATCCGTGCCGCGAGGGCGGGCTGCGGCGCGGCGGCGGCGGCGTAGGGGTTGACCTGGTTCACCCGGGTGTCGAGCAGGGTGATGCCGGCGATCGCTACGTGGACTACTGCGCTCATCGTGGCGCGTCGCCGTGGGCTGGTGAGCTCGTCCTTCGCGGCGAAGTCGAGGAAGGTCAACACCGAACTGGCGGCCAGCACCACCGGCAGCCCCCGGTGGGTGGCGCTGCCGACGGCGGTGTGGGCTGCGTCGATCTCGGCGACGGCGGCCGCGGCGTCGTCGGGGGTAGGTGGGGTCATCCGAAGCCTCCTTGCCGATCGGGCAAGGACAGCACGCGACTTGCCCGCTGAGCAAGTCGTGAAGCGGCGAGCGACGATACTGCCGTCACCTGTGGCACGACGGTGGGGCGACCGTGCTGGCGCGTCACCGCGATGGCAGCCCAGCACCCACCACTGTGGATCAGCCCGCCCGCTCGTGACTTCTAGCTCCCTGGCCGCGATGCTCTTCGGGTCAGCGCCTTGAGGGCAAGCACGGCTCAGTCGATCCGGGGCGGGGTCGTGGTACGAGCCACGCCAGCTGATCGGCAGGGCGGGCCCGCTCGGTCTCGGGCGGTGTCGGCTGCGGGACTGGCGTGGCCCGGGCGGATGCCGGCTCGGGGGCCTTCGGCCACGGTGTCTGGCCCGGGAGGGCGTTCACGGACTGTGATGGCGGGTCGGTCCACCAGCAGCGAGCCACGGCAGCACCCCCGATCGGGTCGCGTCCTCGAAGGGTGTAACGACGTACGGTGAGCTGCAGTTACGGTAGATGCCGCCCCTGGACGTCGTTTCGGCGTGGAACAGGTGGTGCTGGCGCGTCGACGATGGCGCAGGTCCTGTCGTCCGCTTCGATGTCGTCAGCCGCCGGCGATGGCCACGACCGCGACGGCGGCGAGCAGCAGGCCGGACCAGTTGTCCGCGGGTGACACGTTCGCGCATCATGCTGTGCGCGAGCAGGCCGGTGACTGCCGGGCACCGGTCCGGGATGTCGTGGCGCCGTAGCTGTATGGCCCGAGAAGTGCGGCGCTGACCGGGGCACACTTCCGCCGGCGCTCGGCCGATCGCGCTCGGCATCCCCGCGCGCCGGCGCCCTCAGGCGGCCACAGTTGCGACTCCGAGCCGGTCGGCCTGCTCGGACGCGTCGTCGTGGTCATCGCTTGGTCCGGGGTCGGCGCAGTCTGCGGGGCAGCGCGGCCGCTGTCGGGCGGTGGTCGTGCTGGGTGCCGCGGGCTTCGCGCAGGTGGCGCAGGTGCTCGCTGAGTGCCTCTTGTGCGGCGCGTCGGGCCCCGCGCCCGGCGGGGCGGTCCAGCAGTGCCGGGTCGACCTTGGCTGCGGGTTTCGCGCTGGTGCCGGCGCGCATGCGGCCGATCTGTACGGCCCGGATTTCGCCGAGGCGCCCGTGCCAGGGCCGTAGCCGTGCTCCGATGATCCGCAGCGGATCCCGTGCCCCGGAGGCGATGTCGCCGCGGCGGGTCTCGGGCCGGTCGGGGTGGTATTCGAGGGCGTGGAGCAGTCCGGTGACGGTGGCGC
>JAKDNL010000186.1 GCA_030451825.1 Pseudonocardia sp.
TTCCCCCCCCCCTTCGTTGCTTGGTGGTGGGGGTTTTTTCGGGTTCTGAAATTCCTATAGGGCGCCACGGGGGGCCTCAGCGCGGCCCGCGCCAGGGGCCGGTGATCGCCAGCACGTGGCCGGGCGACTGGATCCCGGCGAAGAGGATCTTCCCGTCGGTGCTGAACGTGGGCCCGGCGAACTCGCTGTCGTTGAGGTCGTTGCGGGCCAGGGCGTAGGACCTCCCCTGGTCGGTTACGCCGACCAGGTGCTGGACGCCCTCGCCGTCCTCGGAGACGACGACCCCGCCGTAGGGCGAGACGGTGATGTTGTCCGGCCCGTCGAAGTTCGTGCCGTCCTCCTCCGGGTTCTCGTTCACCGTGAAGATCGTCTTCAGCGTGATCTCCTTGCGGCCAGGCTCGTAGAACCAGATCTGGCCGTCGTGGGCGTTCTTGCTGCCGTCGTCGAGCCGGGCGTAGCTGGAGACGATGTAGGCGCCGCCGTCGCCCCACCAGGCGCCCTCGAACTTGCGGCTGCGGGTGACACGGCCCTCGGGCAGCTGCTTGCGGGTGGACGTCGTCTCGGCCAGCCGATCCGGGACGTCGACCCACTCGACCGAGTACCGGGTGCCGGCCTGGGTGGCCTCGGACAGGTCACGGACGTGCTGGCTGCCGCGCAGACAGCGCATGGCCGCGAAGGTGCCCGCGGTGTCACCAGTGTTCTCGGCCAGTTCCTTGAGCTCCCACTTGCGGCCCTTGAAGCTCTTCGGCGGCGTCCAGCGGTAGAGCAGACCGTTCGGGTCGGAGGCGTCCTCGGTCAGGTAGATGACGTTCGTCCTCGGGTCCACCGCGACGGCCTCGTGGGCGAAGCGGCCGAGGAACGTCAGCGGGACCGGGCTGTTGCCCCGGTTCTCGGAGCCGACCGGGCTGACCTCGAAGACGAAGCCGTGGTCCTTCGTCAGCTCGCCGCCGGCCTTGTCCTCGGTCTCCTCACAGGTCAGCCACGTCTCCCACGGGGTGATGCCGCCCGCGCAGTTGACCGCCGTGCCGGCGACGCTGACGTACTCGGCGAGCCGGTCGCCATCGGGCCCCACGCTGATGTTGGTGGTGCCGCCGGCGGCGCCCGGGTCGTAGGTGAGCCCGGGCCGGGTGGGTACCCGGTGGGCCTCGCTGCCGTCGAGCTCGTGGTTGTTGACCAGCGTGACGTTCCGCCCGTCGCGGAAGCAGCCCGTGCCGTCGGTGTCGCTCGGGGTCGGCTCACCGCCGTCGGTGAGCGTCGTGACGCCGGCCTCGGCGACGATCTTGTACGAGAAGCCCTTTGGCAGCGCCAAGATCTTGCGCGGGTCGGCAACCAGCGGGCCGTAGCCGGTCGCGGCGCGGGTGGGGGCGGCGTTCGCCGTGGCCCCGGCGATCGCGTCGATGCTGCCGGCGAAGGCGATGCCCAGTCCGGTGGCGGCCGAGGCGCGCAGGACGGTGCGGCGCGTCATCCCGCCGGGTGTGGTGGTGTCGTCCTCGGTGGTGCCGGACGGCAGGTCGTGCAGCGGGGTCATACTTCCCTCTTTCGGCTGTCGCGGGGGGCGACGAACGAGTCAATCCCGCCGAGCCGAACACCGGGCCTCCCACCGATGAACCCGCGGTACCGACGATGATGAACACCTGGGGTCGGTCCGCGCACCCGCCACGCGGACCGACCTGGCACCTCACCCGTCCGTGCCCCTCCGCCGAGACGATTCGTCGCCGGAGTCCCGTGCCCAGGTGCCCTACCGCCTCCCGGCCGATCTCGCGAGGGGTGTCGGCCCCGTGGCGACCGCCCGGTGCGCCGAGCGGCCCCGGCCGTGAGCAGTCCCTGACAGAATGGACTGGTGAGAGCGAACGAGGATGTGGTCATCGAGTCCCTGCGCCACGCCGGTGCCCGCTTCGCGCTCGTGCACGGCAGCCGAGTCGAGCCGGATGGCGGGCGTCCGGACAGCGACCTCGACGTCGCCGCCTGGTGGGGCACGGCCGCACCGCAGTCCTGGGACGTGCCGGCCCCGCCCGGCGTCGACCTGCTGGTGCTCGATACCGCGCCGCTGTGGATGGCCGGCCGGGTCGCCCAGCACGGGCGCCTCCTGTTCGACGACGACCCTCCCGCCCGGGTGGCCTGGCAGGCCGACACCCGGCTGCGGTATCTCGACGAGTCACCCGCACTCCAGGACCGTTACCGCCAACGGATCAGCCAGATCGCCCGCGGGGTCGCCGGTGGTTGACCGTGAGCGTGTCTCCCGGCTGCTCGACCGGACCGTTGCCGACCTGCACAAGCTGCGCCGATACCGCGGTTCCCGACCGGGAGGAGCCGACGAGGCATGGCTCGACGCGGTGAAGTACGTCCTGATCACGGCGATCGAGGAGTGTACCAGGGTGGCCCACCATCTGGTCGTCTCCGAGGGCTGGCCGATTGCGGACTCCAACGCGGGTGCGATCCGCACACTCGCCCGGCAGGGAGTTATCGCCCCGGCCACCGCCGAGCCGGTGGCTGCAGCAGCGGGACTGCGCAACGTCCTGGTGCATCAGTACATCGACGTCGACGACGTCCAGGTCGTCGCCGACCTGGACCGGCTCAGCGACCTCGAACAATTCGTGTCCGAGGTCGCCGCCTGGGTCGAGCGCCAGCCCTGACTCGAGCGTTCCGGTCTCAGCCGGTCGCGACAGTCGGTGCTCGGACGTCGCCGAGTGAGTCCAGGACACGGACCGCGACGACCTCCCGGTAGGCCTCCGCGCTACCCAGCAACGCGGCGTCGGCGACGGCGCGCTTGTAGTACAGGTGCGCCGGGTGCTCCCAGGTGAACCCGATACCGCCGTGCATCTGGATCGCGTCCGCGGCGATCCGGTAGCAGGCCTCCGAGCAGGTCGACTGCGCGATCGCGACCGCCAGCTCCGGGTCGTCCAGCGACGGGTCACTCACCGCCCACGCGGCGTGGTAGGCGGTCGAGCGGGCGTGCTCGAGCGCGACCAGCATGTCCGCGCAACGGTGCTTGACCGCCTGGAACGAGCCGATCGGGCGGCCGAACTGCAGCCGCTCCTTCGCGTAGCCGACGGTGACGTCCAGCAGGTGCTGGGCGACCCCGACCTGCTCGGCGGCCAGCAGCACCCCGGCCACGGCGTAGGCGTGCCGGATCGCGCGGTCGGCATCGGCCCCGGAGGCGACGACCCGGCCCTGCGCACCGTCCAGGCCCACCCGGGCGTGCCGGCGGGTCAGGTCCAGCGACCCACGCACACTCACCCGCGCGTCGGCGGCGTCGACGGCGACCAGCACCGGACCCTCCCGACCGCTCGCGACGACGAGGAGGACGTCCGCGGCCCCGCCGTCCGGGACCTGCTCGACGATGCCCGACACCGTGATCCGCTCCCCGGCCCCGATGTGGTGTCCGGAGCCGCCGGCGGCCACCGTCGTCGCAGCCGGGTCGTAGGGCGCGAACAGCGGCCCGACGAACGCGGCGGTGCGGGTGCCCTCGGCCAGGGCCGGCAGCAGCTCGTCGCGCACCGGGCCCGCCGGTGCCGCGACAAGCGCCGGGATCGCCAGCCCGACGGTGCCCAGCAGCGGCCCGCAGAACAGCGCCGCGCCCAGCTCCTCGACCGCGATCGCCTGATCCACCAGCCCGGCCCCGGCACCGCCGAGGTCGTCCGGCACGGCCAGCCCGAGCGCACCCAGCTCGGAGCCGAGGCGGCCCCACAGTGCGCGGTCGTAGCCTGCGTCGGACTCCATCAGCCGGCGCACGGTCGCCTCGTCACTCTGGCGCTCGCAGAACCGGCGCAGGCCGGTGCGCAGCTCGTCCTGCTCGGTCGAGAAGTCGAACTCAGCCACTGTGCTGTCTTTACCCACGGGGCACCTCACGCCAGGGTCGGTCGGAGTCGGCACGCATGTCGCCGGGCAGGCCCAGCACGCGCTCGCCGAGGATGTTGCGCATCACCTCGGACGTGCCGCCCTCGATGGTGTTCGCCCGCGAGCGCAGGAAGCGCTGTTGCAGGGTCGCGCCAGGATCGTGACCGATCCGGTCCGCCCGGCGCATCGCGTAGTCGTCGTAGAGCAGCGCCTCCGGGCCGAGCAGGTCCATGCAGAACTCGTAGACGTCCTGGTTCAGCTCGGCCGCGACGAGCTTGGACACCGATCCCTCCGGCCCGGGCTGGCCCTGGGTGGCGGTGCGACGGGCGCGGGCCAGCGTCAGCCGGTGCGCCTCGGTCTTCGTCCACAGCGCGGAGAGGCGGTCGCGCAGCACCGGGGTGCGGCGCTCGGGCATCGACGCCCACAGGCCCAGCGCCTCGGCGATCGGGCCGGTCCCGCGGTTGCCGGCGGCGCCGCCGATGGCGGTGCGCTCGTTCATCAAGGTGGTGATCGCGACCCGCCAGCCGGCGCCGACCTCACCGAGACGGTTCGCGTCCGGGATGCGGGCGTCGTTGAGGTAGACCTCGTTGAACTCGGCCTGCCCGGTGATCTGCCGCAGCGGGCGCACGTCGACGCCGGGCTGGTGCATGTCGATCACGAAGTAGGTCAGCCCGCGGTGCTTGGGCACGTCCGGATCGGTCCGCGCGACGATCATGCCCCAGCGCGAGACGTGGGCCAGCGTCGTCCAGACCTTCTGCCCGTTGAGCACCCACTCGTCCCCGTCGCGCACGGCCGTGGTGGACAGTCCCGCGACGTCGGAGCCGGCACCGGGCTCGCTGAAGAGCTGACACCAGATGTCCTCGCAGGTCGCGAGCGGGCGCAGCCAGGCGGCCACCTGCTCGGCACTCTGCGCGTACTCGACGACGACCGGCGCGCCCATCCCGTAGCCGATCGGGTTCAGCGCGAACCCGACCGGCCCGCCGGCGTCGGTGACGATCCCGTTCACGACGGACTGCAGGCCGCGGGACAGGCCCATCCCTCCCCGGCCCTCGGGGAAGTTCACCCAGGCCAGGCCCGCGTCGTAGAGCGCGCCGAGCAGCTCCTCGCGGGGTACCGACCGGGGGTCGTGCTCGGCGACGACCTTCCGTGCGGCCTCCTCCACGCGCTGTGTGTCGGAGGCAGTGGACGTTCCTGGGCTCATCGGCGATCTCCGACCTCGCGTCGTTGCGGTACCTCACGAACCTATGTGACGGCACCGCCGCGGCGCGAGGGCACGGCCCACCGCTCGCTGCTGCCGGCCGGCCGCAGCCGATCCCCCGGCGGGTGAGGGCTCGGCGGTCGGGTCTACCGACCGGCATAGACTGCCCTCCGCGATGCCCGAGCTGCCCGATCTCCCGGTCCGACCGGCCCTCGGCGACGTCACGGCCGCGCTGGCGGCCCGCGGCGGCGCGGTGCTCGTCGCCCCTCCCGGCACCGGCAAGACCACCCTCGTCCCGCTCGCGCTGGCCGGTCTCGACCGTGCCGACCCGCGGCCGGGACGGGTGCTGGTGGCTGAGCCGCGACGGGTCGCCGCCCGGGCCGCGGCGAGCCGGATGTCGTCGCTGCTCGGGACGTCGGTCGGCGGCGCCGTCGGGTACGCCGTGCGCGGCGACGCGAAGAGCTCGCCCGACACCCGGGTCGAGGTCGTCACCTCGGGGCTGCTGCTGCGCCGGCTGTCCTCGGACCCGGAGCTGAGCGGCGTGCACACGGTGATCCTCGACGAGTGCCACGAGCGTCATCTCGACGCGGACCTGCTGTTCACGCTGCTGCTCGACGCCCGCGACGGGCTCCGACCGGACCTGCGGCTGCTGGCCACCTCGGCGACCCTGGACGCGGCCCGCCCGGCCGAGCTGCTCGCCGACGCCGACGGCCCGTCGCCGATCCTCACCGTCGAGGCCCGCACCTACGGCGTCGAGACCCGCCACCTCGCACCGGCTCGCGGGGAGAGAATCGAGGCCACCGTGATCCGGGCCCTGCGCGCCGCCCGCGCGCACGGCAGCGTCCTGGCGTTCCTGCCCGGTGTCTCCGAGATCAACCGGGTCGCCTCGGCGCTGCGCGACGACCCGGACCTCGACGCCGACGTGCTCACGCTGCACGGGCGGCTGCCCGCGGCGGAGCAGGACGCGGCGCTGCGCGAGGGTTCGCGGGCGCGGGTGGTGCTGGCGACCTCGATCGCGGAGTCCAGCCTGACCGTGCCCGGCGTGCGCGCCGTCGTCGACTCCGGGCTGGCGCGCACCCCGCACACCGATCACCGCCGCGGGATGTCCGGCCTGGTGACCCGCCGGGTCTCGCAGGCCGTGGCGGACCAGCGCGCCGGGCGGGCGGGTCGCGAGGCGCCCGGGCACGTCTACCGCTGCTGGCCCGAGGGCGAGACGCTCGTTCGCGCGCCGGAGCCGGAGATCCGCACCGCGGACCTCACCCGGTTGGCACTGGATCTGGCCGCGTGGGGCACCCCGACCGGCGAGGGCCTGCGCTGGTGGGACGCCCCGCCGGCCGGTCCACTGGCCGCCGGGCGCGACGTGCTCACCGCGCTGGGCGCCCTCGACGGCGACGGCGCGGTCACCGGCCGCGGCACCGCGATGGCGGGCATCGGGCTGCACCCGCGGCTGGCCCGGGCCCTGCTGGACGGCAGCGCGGAGGTCGGGGCGCGGGCGGCGGCGGAGATCGTCGCGGTGCTCGACGACGACACCCTGGCCGGTCCGGAGTCCGATCTCGGCACGGCGCTGGCCCGGCTGCGCTCCGGCGATGCGCGCGGCACCGGGCGGTGGCGCGGCGAGATCGGCCGGCTGCGGTCCGCCGCCTCCAGCGCCTCGACCGCCTTCAGCGCCTCCGGGGGCGGGCGCCCGCGCAACGACCGGCGCTCCGGGCGCGGGACCGACGACGCCGCGCTGGTCACTGCGCTCGCGCACCCCGAACGGCTCTCCCGCCGCCGGGAGAACGGGGCGGGGGTCTACCTGATGGCCGGCGGTACGGCGGTCGAGGTGCCGGCCGGTCCGCTGCGCGACCACGAGTGGCTCGCCGTCGCCGTCGCCGACCGCCGCCCGGGGCAGATCCACGGGCAGGTGCGGCTCGCGGCCGTCGCCGACCAGGAGCTCGCCGAGCACGCCGGCGCCGCGCTGCTCTCCGAGGCGACCGAGGTCGAGTGGACCGGCGGCGACGTCCGCGCCCGGCGGGTACGGCGCCTCGGTGCGCTGGTGCTCGGCGAGCGTCGCGTCACCGACCCGGCCCCGGACGCCGTCCGCGCCGCGCTGCTCGAGGGAATCCGCACCGAGGGCACCGGGCTGCTGCGCTGGACGGCCGGGTCCCGCTCGCTGCAGTCGCGGCTGGACTTCCTGCACCGGGTGCTCGGCGACCCGTGGCCCGCCGTGGACGAGGAGTCGCTGCGCGCCGGCGCCGCCGACCCCTCCGGCTGGCTCGCCGGGCCGCTGGCGACGGCCCGCCGTCGCGCCGACCTGGCCCGCGTCGAGGCCGGGTCCGCGCTGCGCGCGCTCGTCGCGGCGCACGCGGGCGGGCTGGCCGGGCGGATCGACGAGCTGGCGCCGGAACGGATCGAGGTCCCGACCGGGTCGAGGGTCGCGCTGGACTACTCCGGCGACGCCCCGGCGCTGCCGGTGCGGGTGCAGGAGGTGTTCGGCTGGACCGCGTCACCGGCCGTCGCGGGCGGGCGGGTGCCGGTCGTGCTGCACCTGCTCTCCCCCGCCGGGCGTCCGGCAGCGGTCACCGCGGACCTGGAGTCGTTCTGGGACAACGCCTACCCGCAAGTGCGGGCGGAGCTGCGCGGGCGCTACCCCAAGCACGCGTGGCCGGACGACCCGCGCGCCGCCACCCCGACCCGCCGGACCGCGCGCCGGCGCGACTGAGCCGCCGTCGCCCCGTCCGCCTGCCGGTCATGGCACTGTGGGAGCTGGCGTCGAGGCGCAGGCACCGTCGCCATCGGCGATCGGGGGATCGATGACACCGCCCGGGTCGATGCCACGAGGGGCCCGGGCGTGGGCGAGCGTGGCGGCCGCGTGCCTGCTGTTCACCGGCTGCGCGGCGAGCCCCGCCCCACCGCCGGACGACCCGACCGCGCGCCAGCTCGCCGGCCGGGTCAGCGGGGCGGGCGCCCTGGTTCGTCTGCAGGTCCTGCAGCGCATCGCGGACGGGAGCGGGGGCGACCGCGCCGCCGGCGGTACCGGGTACGAACGCAGCGTCGACCACGTCGCCGGGGTCCTGCGCGACGCCGGGTACGAGGTCACCACGCCGACCTACGAGGTCGCCCCCGGGCGGGTCCTGCGCAACGTCGTCGCGCAGACCCGTACCGGGGACCCCGCGACGGTCGTGATGGCCGGGGCGCACCTGGACTCGGTCGAGGACGGGCCGGGGCTCAACGACGACGGTTCCGGGGTGGCTGCGCTGCTGGAGATCGCCGAACGGCTCGGCCCCGCACCGAACGTGGCGCATGCCGTGCGCTTCGCCTTCTGGGGCTCGGAGGAGGACGAGCTCCAGGGATCGACCGGCTACGTGCGGGGGCTGTCCGAACCGGAGCGGGCCTCGATCGCGCTCTACCTGAACCTGGACATGCTGGCCTCCCCGAACGGGGGCTACTTCGTGCAGGGCGGGCAGGGGCTGCGGCAGGCCCGGTCCGGGCCACCCGGCTCGGAGACGGTGGCGCGGGTGCTGACCGAGGAGCTGGCCGCTACCGGGGTCGTCGCGGAGACCATCCCGTTCACCGGCGACGACGAGAGCGCGTTCGTCGAGGCGGGTATCCCGACCGGTGGGGCGGTCACCGGCGACGAGGACGTCAAGACCGCCGACCAGGCCCGCGCGTGGGGCGGGCGGGCGGACGCGGTGTTCGACGGCTGCTACCACCGGTCGTGCGACCGGCTCGAGAACGTGAACCGGACGTCGCTGGACCGCTACACGCGCGCCGTCGGCGGCACCGTCGCGAGGTTCGCCCTGGCCCCGAGCCTGCCGGCCCGCTGACCGCCGTCAGGCGCGCAGGTCCGCGAACACCACCACGTTCGACCGGTAGCTGTGCGCCTCGCCGTCGAACTCGCCGCCGCAGGTGATCAGCCGCAGGCCGGCGTGGTCGAGGTCGCCGTAGACCTCGTCGGTCGGGAACACCGACTTCGGGTACTGCGTGACGCGGCGGACGACGAACACCGCGGTGCTGCCGTCGGCACGCTCGACGCGGATCTCGGCACCCGGCTGCACCGTCTCCAGCGCGGCGAACGCGCCGGGTTCGCCGCGCCAGTTCACATGCGCCGCGACGACGGCGGGGCCGATCTCGCCGGGGGTCGGTCCGCCGGTGAACCAGCCGCTGGTCGGGCCGTCGGACGGGACCTCCATGCTGCCGTCGGGCTGCAGCCCGAGCCCGATCATCGGGGCATCGATCCCGGCCGAGGGGACCGTGATCCGCGTCGGCGCCGACTCCTGCAGGACCGCCGCCGGCGGAGCCTCGACGACCGGCTGTGGCGTGGCGGCCGACGCGGAGCGCAGCGAGTCGGTGGTCGGCGCGTCGGCCGGGTCAGCGGCGACGACGACCGCGATGGAGGCCACGACCCCCACCCCTGCCGCGCGCAGCGCGAAGCGGAGGCGGGGATGACGTGGCCGGATGCTCACCCGGTCAGGACGAGCGGCGCGCGACGCGGCGGAGCGCCACTGCGCCGACCCCGCCCGCGACGACCACGCCCGCGAGCAGCGGCAGCGGGTCGGGGCCGGGGCCGGAGACCGGGCCGTCACCGGCCTCGACGCCGCCGACCGGCTTGGCCTCGACCTGCTCGGTGCCCTCGTCGGTGCTGGCCTCGTCGGTGCTGGCCTCGTCGGTGCTGGCCTCGTCGGTGCTGCTGCTCACCGCCGGCGCGTACTCGTGGTTCTCGCACGCCTTCTGGTCGTCGTCGGCGTCGAGGCCGTTCGGGTCGCTCGGGTCGGCGTCGTAGGTGGCCTGGGCGTCGGCCTGGCCGGCGAAGTCGGCGCAGTCCCTGTCTGCCTGGGCCGACGCGACGCCGGCGAGAGGGATGCCGAGCGCGGCGGCGAGCACGGCCGACGCGGCCAGGGTGCGGATGCGCATGATGTGTCCTTCCGGGACTGAGAGCGGGGAGCCTCACTCATCAAGACGTCCGGTATGTGATGTGGTTCCCATACGCTCGGAGTAATCGGTTCCTCCGTTCAGCCTCCTCGGCGGTAAGGGTTGAGCCGGGCCACGGTCGCCACGGAAGCTGGGCCCATGACCGCCGCGCCCATCTCCGCCGACCCGCTCGACCTCCCGACCGTCGACGACGTCCGCGCCGCCGCGACCCGGATCCGCGAGGCGGCACACCGCACTCCGGTGCTCACCTCACGCCTGGTCGACGCCGAGGTCGGGGCGCAGGTCTTCGTGAAGGCGGAGAACCTGCAGCGCTCGGGCAGCTTCAAGTTCCGCGGCGCGTTCAACACGTTGTCCCGGCTCTCCGACGCGCACCGCGCCACCGGGGTGATCGCGTTCTCCTCCGGCAACCACGCCCAGGCCGTCGCGCTGGCCGCGTCGATCCTGCACGTACCGGCCACCATCGTGATGCCCACCGACGCCCCGGCCAGCAAGATGGCCGCCACCCGCGGCTACGGCGCCGAGATCGTCACCTACGACCGCTACACCGAGGACCGCGAGGCGATCGCGACCCGGCTCTCGCACGAGCGCGGCCTGACCCTGGTCCCGCCCTACGACCACCCCGACGTGATCGCCGGGCAGGGCACCGCCGTGCTGGAGCTGCTGGAGGAGACCGGCCCGCTGGACGCGCTGTTCGTCTGCCTGGGCGGCGGCGGGTTGCTGTCCGGATCGCTGCTCTCGGCGCAGGCGCTGGCCCCGGACTGCGCCGTCTACGGCGTCGAGCCCCGCGCCGGCGACGACGGGCTGCAGTCGCTGCGGGCCGGGCGGATCGTGCGGATCGACCCGCCGCGCACACTCGCCGACGGCGCCGCCACCCCGTACCTCGGCACCCGCACGTTCCCGATCATCCGGGACCGGGTGACCGACATCGTCACCGTGTCCGACGACGAGCTCGTCGACGCCATGCGGATGTTCGCGACCCGAATGAAGATCATCACGGAGCCGACCGGCTGCCTGGCGTTCGCCGGGATGCGCGCGGGCGTGGCCGCCGACCCGGACCGCTTCGCCGGTGCGCGGATCGGTGTGATCATCTCCGGCGGGAACGTCGACCTGGACCGGTTCGCGGCCCTGATCGGCTGAGCCCGGCCCCGGCCCGCCC
>JAKDNL010000187.1 GCA_030451825.1 Pseudonocardia sp.
ACAGGACCGCGACCGGCAGGACCAGGCTCATCCCCACCCCGAACCCGACCAGGACGGGGGAGTGCGGCGCGGCCCAGGCGACGTTCCCCGCCATCGACCCGGCCACGCCGAGCGTGATCGCGGTCTGCGCGACCCCGGGCCGGTTCACACCGCCCCCATGATCAGCGCGCTCGGCGCCACCTCGACCGCGCCGGCCGGGACGGTCACCTCCACCGTCACCGTGCCGTCCTCGGACTCGACGACGACCCCGATCATCCCGGCCAACACGACCAGCTCCCCGACCTCACAGACGCTCACGGCCGCCTCCCCGAAACAGTCCCAATCGGTACCAAGCGACGCCTGGTAATCAGGCCCAAACCGTACCAAGCGGTGACCTATAGTCCCACCCATGGCAGGGTGATCGAGTGGTAGAGGGGAGACAGGTGAGCACCAGTGAAGCCGCCCGAGCCGTCGGCGTCGGCCGCAGCACCCTGTGGCGGTGGATCCAGCGGGGCCTCATCACTCCCCACGCCCGCACCGCTGGCGGGCACATCCGCTGGGACGTCGACCGGCTCCGTGACGAGGTCCGCGCCCTCCGCCCCGACGAACAGGAGGACCCCATGCCCGCTACCGCCCCCGAACGGCAGCCGATAGTCGCCGCCATCGTCACCAGCCACCTCGGGGTCCTCGCGACCCGCCGCAACGACGGGAAACCGCCGTGGGGGTTCGTGACCGGGGAGATCGAGCCCGGCGAAGCGCAGATCGACGCCGCCGTCCGCGAGGTGAAGGAAGAGACCGGCCTGGAAGTGCGGGCCGGGCACCACGAGATCGGCCGCCGCGTCCACCCGAAGACGCACCGCACCATGATCTACCTGGCGTGCACGCCGGTCCGCGGGACGGACGTGTTCGTCGGGGACACGGAGGAACTCGCCGAGGTCCGCTGGATCAGCCTCGCCGAGGTCGACACTCTCCTCCCCGGCGTGTTCGAGCCCGTCCGGGAACACCTCGGCCGCCTCATCTCCTGACACATAGAGAAGGGGGGGGGACACGAGGGAGGGGCGCCGGCCCTTGTTTTAGGGGGAGGGTGTGGGCGGGGGGGGCCCCCCCCCCCCCCCCCCCCCAATCCCACACCCACACCGCGCGGCCCCCCACCCGGCGGCCCGGCCCCCTTCTCTATGTGTGCGGGTCAGGTGTCGGCGCGGTGCTCCCCCACCACGGCCCCGTCGGAGACGAGTGACGGGCTACCAGTCGGGCCCGCGGGGGCCGACACCACCGACGTCAGCAGCGAGATCACGCCCGCCCCCGCCGCGACACCGAGGGCGGAGCCCCAGTTCACGGCGAGCAGGTTGAACGCGACGTCCCCGACCAGCCACACCGACAACAACGCCTGCGCGACCGTCTTCACGGCCCGCTCGGACGAGGCAGCCCAGAACGCTGCACTGAACATCAGATCTCCTCCGTACCTAGTCGCCGGAGCCGGCGGCGCCGGTCCAGCTCGAACAGCCACCCGAGGGCCCGCATCACGGGGCCCCGAGCTGCTTGACCTCCGCCTCCAGGGCGGCGATCTGGTTCCGGGACTGCCGCACCTCGACGTCGAGGCGGCGGAGCCGGTCCACGACCGTCAGGTGCTCCCCGGTCCCGCCGTGCCAGCCCTGCCAGCCCCACGACGGCGGGTTGTTGGCCTGCCCGTCGCCCTGCACCATCTGCATGTAGACCTCGCGGTTCATGCGGGACTGCTCGGGTAAGGCCGCGAAGATCTCGCGGAGCATCTTGTCCTGTTCCGGGGTCAAGTCGTCCTCCTCAGTAGCGGCGGGTCGAGCCGCCGAGACAGCCGCGAGGCGGCCCTGCCAGATCGAGAGCCGCGACATGAACCGGTCCGCGTACGCCTCCGCGTCCGAGCCGGAGCCGTTGTAGCGGCGGGCGCCGTCCCGGACCCCGTGCTGGGACATGAGCGCCTGCATCCCCCGGAACCCCGACCGGCAGTTCGCGAGCATGTCCCAGCAGCCGCCCAGCTCATCCGCCCGGTCCTGATACTCGGCGGAGGTGGCCTGGGAGATGCCGCAGCCCTGCCGGCCGATCTGCCCGGCCCGCATCGCCGCCCGATACGCGAGGTAGTTGGCCTGGGTGACGGGGCCGCCCTTCACGTAGTGGCCGTCTGTCGCGCCCGGGTCGTGCCCCCAGATGTGCTTCCCCCACGACTCGCCCGCCACGAGCGTCGCCGCGACCGACAGGTCCATGCCCTCCATCTGGGCGGCCTGCACGATCACGGCGGCGTTCGACAACCCGTACCCGGTGAGGGCCTCCACGGCACCCATCAGCCGCGGAGCCGGTCCGGGGACACCGCGGTCCCGCACGCGTGACACACCACGATCTCCTCCGGCAGCTCCGGCGCGGCGTCGTGGTCGAGGGGCGGCAGCGGCGGCCCCGCCGGGTCGTCATCCGACCCATACCGACCCAGCGCGGCGCGGGCCGGGAGCATGAACGTCGGTGACGGGTCCACGGCGGGCGCCCGGTCATCCCAGCGCCACCCCGACCGCACCTTCGGGTCCTCCACCCACTGACCGTCCATCGGGTCCTCCGTTCTCACCGGTGCCACGGCGGCACCCACTGCGCCTGAATCCGCACGAACAACGGCGACGGCTCCGTTATGACAACGTCCACGTCGGCGCCGGGTACCCCAAGCCGGGCGGCGACCTCCCGCCGCGCCTCCTCCACCCTCACCTGCCGCAGATGCGGCGGCTCCGCGATCCCGTGGATCCGGACCCCGGTCACGTCAGCCGCGCGAACACGACGACCTGATCCCGGTACGAACCGGCCGCCTCATCGAACGGGCCACCACACGTCACGAGGCGAAGCTCCGGGCCGGGCGTGTCCCCGTACACCTCGCCCTCCGGGAGGGTCGCCTTCGGGTAGGTCGCGACCCGGTACACGGTGAACACCGCCGCCGAGTCATCGTCCTGATCCACGACGATGCCCTGCCCGGGCCGGAGGTCATCGATCCGGTTGAAGATCCCCGGCTGCCCCCGAACCCCGTCGGTTTGCCCGTCGACGTGCCCGTACAGGGTCGCCGGGCCCGCCTGCCCCGGTTCCGGGGACCAGGTCGCCCACGACGCCTGCATCGGGGCGGTCACCGGCGGTACCTCCGGGGCGCCGTCCGGGAGCATCCCCGTCCGGGTCAGGGTGGAGTCGGCGCCGGTCGCGGTGCATATCCCCGCGATCGGCGCCGGAGCGGGCGCCGGGGAGCTACCGCCCGCTCCGGCCGGTTGGGGGCTGCTACAGCCCGCCAGGAACGCCCCGATCAGCGCCAGCAGCGCCAGCAGCTTCACGCGGGCCCGCCACCGGTCTCCGCCGCCTTCGACGGGACGGAGTCAAGCTGCGAGAACGAACCCGAGCCGGAGTTGCCGGCTGCTGCGGTGACGGCCGGGGGCGGCGTCGTGCCCTTCGGGAAGCAGAAGTTCACCGCGGACAGCTTCAGGTTGTAGGCGTCGTTGACCTCACCGAACGCCTGGTTGCTCGTGTCCGAGGGCAGCCCGTCGACGAGCGCGGTGTACTGGTCCTGCAGCCGGCCGAACGCGGCGTCCGGGCCGCCGGTGCACGTGAACCCTGCGATAGCGTCCTTCGCCTCCTGCGGCGTCAACACCACCGGGTCAGCCGGGTCGGTGGGGGCGGGGCCCTCGGTGGCCTCGCAGGCGACACCGTCCTTGTCCCGGTCCAGGTCAGCCTGGTAGCCCGGGTCCCGGCCCTCGGTGGCCGGCATGATCACGCCTGCGTCGACGGCCTCGGCGCAGGTCTCGTAGGTCGGGTCGGCCGGGGTGACAGCCGGGTCGTCGGCGTTCAGGTCCCCAGCCTGGTCCTGGTCGTCGGCGGTCTGGTCGTCGCCCTGCGGCGGGTCAACGACGGGCGCGGTGCACGCGGTCTTCTCGTCGCTCTGCGCCGCCGTGAGGTCGGCCTTCAGGCTGGCGATCTGGCCGGTACGCGCGGCCAGCGCCTCCTTCGCTGCCGTCGTGGCAGCTGAGTCGGCGGTCAACGGCGGGTCGGTGGCGTTGTCCGCGGCGACAGCGCCATCCACGGCCTTCTGCAGTGCGTCCAGGCTCAGCGTCCCGGGCGGGCCAGCGGTGAACGCCGACACCTGAGCCTCCAGGCTGCTCACGTGCTGCGTAGCAGCCTTGCAGCCGGCGGTGTCGGGGCCGGTCGGCTCCGCTGCAAGCGCGGCACCGCTGGCCAGGAGGCCGAGGAGAAGGGTCGCCGCAGCAGGGGCGGCGAGTAGGGCACGAGCACTCATCAGGGTTCCTATCAGAGGACGAGACGGTGGCGGTGCCCGAGCACAAGCATCAGGCACAACCCGATCAGAACGACGTTGAACTCCATGCCACCGGAGTAGACGAACCAGCGCGGGGCGTGAACGACGACGACCGCCGCGACCTGCCCCACCGCGATCGACAACGCCCCCAGCCACGTCATCCACCGGGCGAACGGCTCCCGCACGATCCCGCCCAGCAGCACCCCCACCACCCCGGCCAGCTCCGAGAAACACAGCAGGGCGATCAGGACGGTGGGGAGCCCGAACTTCTCCGCGAACGCATCGAACGCGACGATCTTCCCCAGGGCGTGAGGGACGAACACGAGCGTCAGCAGGAGCCGCGCCACAAGCAGCACGGACCGGACAGCGGGATGCATCTACTCCCCCTTCGGGGCGTCGGGGCACGCAGAAACCGTGACCTGGTTATCGGACGTGAACGTGTCCGAGCCGATCGCCGGGAGGAACCCGAACCGGGACCCCTGGTACTCGGCGATGATCCGAACCCGGTACGTGCCCGGCGTCGTCGGCGCCTGCGTGAGCAGCGGCGACGGCACCGTCTCCGGGCCCCCCGTCGGCTTCAGCGCGGCCTGCGGGAGTTCCGCGGACTCACCCGCGATCGGCCTGCCCGGCGGGTAGCCGGCCACATCGACGGTCGTCCACGACTCGGTGAGCTTCAGGTAGGCGAAGTCCTGCAGGAACTCCCGCGTCACCTCCGCCCGCACCGCCCCACCGGTACACACCTTCTCCGGGGTGACGGTGTAGCTGTCCAGCGTGAACGGCCTGAACGGGACCAGGGACGACCCGAGGAGCGCGGCCAGGACCAGCCCCAGAACGACCAGAGGCACCAGCCACAGGAACGTCCGGCGCGCCACCCGCGGTAGCCGCGGGAGACGCCGCACCCGCGGCATCCCCTGCGTCGCCTCCGGCCGCACCACCCGATCCGCGGTCAGCCGGTGGCGGGCGTTCACGGGTGAGCCCCACTGTTCACCATGATCACGAACAGTTGGATGACGATCCCGGACAAGATCGCCCCGAACACCGTGAGGACGGTCGCGGTGATCCGAGTACGGGAAGCGTCCCGCTTCTCCGTACGGGCCCGTTCCGCGTCCCGGTCCCGCAGGAAAGACTCCTGAACTTCCTTCAGGGTGGCGACCTGCTTCTCCGACGACTCCACCCGGGCCAGGACGCCCTGCCAGCCGATATCCGGGCGGCCACGGATAACGTCCCGCAGCTCCGACAGCTCCCGCTGGATAGCGGACAGGTGGGCGTGGAGCGTCTGGTCGAACGGGCCATCCGGCCCCACGCCCAAAGCCCTCGTCACGTCCCGTACCTGCCGTCGCTGGGCGCGTCACCGCGCTCCACCCCCCGGATACCGGAGGTCAGGAGCGTCGCGGACCGGCGGCCGGAACCGTCACCGGCCCGGTATCGACGTGGTGCCCCGGCGGGAGCCCCGGCCGGTGCGTCCCACGCCGGTCCGGTTCCTGCCCCGTCCCCTCCTGCCGGGGGGCGGGACGACGCACCACCCGAGACCCGGCAGGCTTCGGCTCGAAAGTCTTCTGCTCATCCTTGATGGCCATCCCGGGCCCTCCCTCGTGTACGCGCGCGCGGACCGGCGTCACGCTAGACACGGGCGGCCGTCTGGCCTGCGGGTTCTCGGGGCTCAGTAGGGGCGCCCGTTCAGCATGTCCGCCAAGTCCTCGGCGGTGCCGGGGAAGTCGTTGACGTCGACGACCATCCCCGGGTACACCTCCCCATGCCCCGTGAACTGATGCGCATCGACCGTCGCCCCGGAGAACGGCTCGAACCCCCACCCGGCGCCGGCCTCCCGCTCCTGGTTCTCCCACAGCGTCCGCGGGTGCCCCTGCTCCAGCGTCCAGAAACGGGCCTTCACCACGTACAGGCCGGTCCCATCAATATCCGACGCCCCGCCAGCAGCGGCGGTCCCGGAGGACGTGTACAGCATCGTCACGTTCAAGCCCTCGGCCTGGAACGCGGCCAGGACGTCGACGCAGTTCTGCCAGTCCCCGCCCCCGGCCGATTCCCAGTCCAGCATGACCGGGATGTCCTTGTCCCCGATCAGGCCGGCGCACCGGGCCGCCTGGTCCGCGGCCGACTCGGTGTCGCCGAGGTACCAGTAGCCGGCGAACGCGTCCGGCCACACCACCCGGCCCTCATCCCGGAACCGCACCCACGACGTGTCAGCGACCTCCCCGTGATCCGCCGACGTCGACGAGCCCTGCCCGATCCGGGCGACACACCCCGCATAGCCGAGGGCCTTCATCTTCGGCAGGTCGATCGGCGTCGCGGCGTCCTGGTAGTAGGAGATGTCGACGTAGAACGTGTGCCCCGGAGGCGCCAGGGTTTGCACCGCCAGCGGCCGGACACTGATCTGATCCGTCAACCCGTTCCCGTCGATCGTGCGGACCGTCTTCACGATCGTCCCCACAACCGGCGCCCCGCCACCACGGAACCGGCACGACGCCACCTGCCCCACCTGCACCCGCGGATCCCCACGCACCGGCAAATCCTCGAGAACCGGGTTCGCGTCCGCGAGCGCGTCGAGGAGCTGCGTCACGATGGGTTCCAGCACGTTCGGGGTCTGCCGCCACTCCGACGACCCGAGCGCGAGGGCCCGTTCACCCCGGTAGCGGACGATCGAGTCCGGGTTGCTGTACGCCGCGACGTGGGGGACGTCCGCCATCAGCGGCCAGCCCCCGATCCTCAGGGCCGGCTCGCCGGGCTGCTCCGCCTCACCGGGCCCGGTGAGGGTGAGGTCCGTCGCCAGCCGGATCTTCCACGACCCCGCCGTGTTGTCCACGATGATCTGCGCTGTCCGGGCCCCCGTCTGCACGTAGGTCACGACAACCGACTGCACGTTCTGCTCGCCGCTGTAGTCGTCCGTGCCGTAGCTATAGGTGAACCCGTTGACGACGTCCCCGCCCGACCACTGCGGCTGGTTCGTCTCCACACCGTCCGTGTAGTAGTAGGGGATCGTGCCGCCCTGGAACCCTGCCGCGCCCCACGGCCAGTCGACCTCGAACACCTTCAGGGTGCCGCCCGGGACGACGAACTGCTCGATGTCCTGCGCCTGCCACACCGTCTGCAACTCACCGGAGTGGTAGAACGGCTTCGTCTCGTAGCCGATCACGTTCCGCACCGAGTCCGAGGAGTGCGTGTAGGCGACGTCGGCGAGGTTCGTGTCGACGTCGAGGACAGCATCGACCCGGTCCGGGCGGGAATCCGTACGGGGCCGGAAGAAGTAGCGGCCCTCCGGCGTGAACCCGTGCGTCCCGTACTCCGCCCCCACGACCTCCTTCAGCACATCCCAGGAGTCGGCGGCGGCGACGTCGGGGAGGTACAGGAGCTCGTTGAGGCCGCGCCCGATGTCGGCCTCACCGACCCAGTTCTCCTCGTCGATCCACTCCGCCAGCGTCGGCGGCTCATACGAGGGCCACACCTGCAGGTTCGACCAGGCCCGGAAGCCCTGCCCGTTGCACTGCAGGGTGGGCCGGTACTCCGGGGAGATCGACGGGACCGTTATGTCCTCGGTGGTGGTGACCCCATCCATCCGGATCGTGACCCGCATCAACGTGTTGCTGCGGTACTGGAAGTGGATGCCGAAGAACCGCCACCGCCCGGCCCCGGCCTGGATGTGGCTGGTCGCGTAGATGTGGGAGGAGTCGGTGGTCAGGCCGGCGTAGACGCGGCCGTCGCCCATGCCGCTGATGAACAGGCGCGGGTACTCGTTGTCGGCGTTGTCGTCGACGATCGTCGCCGGCCGGATCTGGAACAGCCGGTTCTCGAACGACGAGGACAGGTTCATGTAGTCGCCGACGTGGAGCCAACACGAGAGGCCGACGCCGTACCCGGACTGGAACTTGAACGGCGGCGTCTGCTGGTCGGTGGTGCCGTAGAACTCCTGGTAGTAGGTGGTGCCGCCGTCGGGGTTCTCGGCGGTGCCGAGCATCCCGAACGGGTGGTCGTCCTCCGTCCACAGCGGGGACGGCCCGGACCCGTACAGGCTGATGGGGGCGCCGTTGAAACCGATCTCCGCGGCGAGGCCGCCGTGCCCGGTGCAGGAGATGATCGCGTCCGAGCGTGGCGGCGGGGACGCGTAGATGCTGTTCTTCCGGAGGACGTAATCGACGACCCACTGCGAGTTCACGGTGAACGCCCACGGCCTGCGGTGGGCGTGCGTGATGAACTCCGCGTAGGTGGGGAGCGTGATCAGGGCGCGGAGCCGCTCCGACGGGTCCAGGGCGTCCAGCTGGACGGTGGAGTCGCCCTCCCCGACCCGGAGCGTCCGGACCGGGCCCGTGAACTGCCGGACCAGTTTCGGGCCGGTGTCGGCGAGCATCCCGATATCGCAGCGCGCCATCGCCGTCACCTGCGCCGCGCCGAGCTGCAACGACTGCGGGTGGTACGGGGACAGCTCGACGGCGAGGGGCACGTCGGAGCCCTCCCGGAACCCGCCCAGCTGCGCCTTCAGGCTCGCGGACGCGTACCCGTCGACGAGCCCGGCCTCGTCCGGTAGCTCACCGGTGATGGACCGCTCGATCGTCACCGACGTGATGCAGCCGGCCAGGTCCGAGGCGAGCCCGGTGAAGTCCTGGTCGGTCCAGTCGACTTTCAGGGAGACGAGGGGCTGCCGGTCCGGGGCGGCGATCGCTTCCGCGAACGCCTCGTCCGTGACCGTCGGCGGCGTGAACACCGATCCGGGTTGGGCGCGGGCGACGGCCTGCCCGAGGCGGCGGACCTTCGCCCGGTGCCCGATCGGCCAGGTAGAGCCGGCGCTGTCGGCCCGCCCGACGTCTCGGCGTTTCGCGGGGGACGGGCGTAGCGCCTGCGCGAGCGCCGCTGCCTGCCCGACCACGGCGGTCTTCACGCGGGCCGCGAGCGGCGCCGTGGACGCCCCCGCGGTGGCCTGCCCGAGGAGGTACGTCTTGACGCGGGACAGGCCCGCTGCCGTCGCGGTGGCTGCGGCGGCGGGGAGCGGCCGGACCTTCACCCAGTCGAACAGCGCCGGGGTGGACGCATCGGTGGGGTCGGGTGCGCCCACGTCGGTGCGGGACGCCCGACCGAGGGGCGCGGTGGTGGCTTCCGCGTCGGCGTGCCCGACGTGGCCGGGGATCCCGGACCGGATCTGGAATCCCGACGCCTGCGCGAGGCCCTGCCCGATCTGCCGGAGCTTCCGCCGCGCCGACACCCCGAACGCCGCCCCCGCTGCGGCGCCACCACCGACGGCGGCGTCCTTCCGCCCGGACACGGGCGCGGTGGACGCCTCGCTAGCGGCCTGCCCGACCAGTCGGCCACGGACCCACGTCAGCGCCGCGGTGGACGCCACCGTCGGCCCCGGCGCCCCGACCACGCCCGTCTTCTGCCCGGACACGGCAGCCGTGCTCGCCGAGCTCGTGGCGGCGTCGAGGGCGCGGTCCTTCTCCCTGCCCGAGACGGCCTGCGTGGTGGCGGTGACGTCGCCGGGGGCGCCGACCTGCCCGGCCTTCCCCCGCCCGAGGCCGGCCGTGGACGCGGCGGAGCCGGCCTGCCCGACGGGGGTTGCTATCCCGGCCGGGAGTTCGAACGCGACGTCGTCGATCCATGCCGCGTCCGAGCCGTCCGCCGTGCTGCCGTCCTTCGCGTACCGGAACGTCAACGACGATGCGCCGGCAACCCCGATCGGGGCGGACTCCACCCACCCGTACGGGGACGGCCCCGACGCCACCCACACCAGGTCCCCACCCACGAGGACCTGCAGGAAGTCGCCGTCCAACTCCGAGGAGGTCTGGTACCAGAACCGGACGGTTAGGGCGTCGTTCGGGACGGGGAACACGGCGTCGGAGGTGCCGCTGTTACTGGTGGCGGCGGACCGCAGCGACGCCGCCCCGGAGTGCTGCACGGCGGTGACCCGCGACCAGTCCCCCGACGTGTATCCGGTCCCCGACTCGAAGGTCTGCGACACCACCAGCGTGCTACCGGCGTAGTCGCCCGGCGCGGCGGCCCGGTTCATGACATCGGCGATGACCAGCCCGAACCGGTCCGCGAGCTGCTCGTGGTCGGTCCCGGCCGGGTACTCGGCGGTAGTCGTGAACCCCTGCCCCGCGTAGTAGGCGACGCCGTTCTGCGCTTCCCCGTACCCGCCGTAGCCCTCGTCGCTGTTCGCGGCGATGTCCTGCACACCCGTGTACCAGTGCATCGCGAAGCTGGACTTCAACGTGCTGGAGAACGTGGCCGGGGTGACCTCCGGGTCCCCGCCGCCGCCGAACACGACCGAGCCGCCGCCCCGCTCGAACATGGCCGGGTACGTCGGGAGGAGGTACTGCGTCACGAACTGGGCTCCGCCGGAGTGGCCGTCGAGCCACACCGAGGCGATGGGGTAGGCGTCGTACCCGACCTGCTGGATGAGGTCCCGGGCGTAGTCGGCGTTCACCGCCCCGGACTCCCACCACGTGACGTCGCCCGTCGTGTCGGGGGTTCGGGCGACCAGGGTGATCAGGTTCCGGGCGCGGGCGACCTCGACGACACCGCGGTCCCCGCCGAGGCAGTACTGGTCCGTCGGGTTGTCGAATTCGTAGGCGCCGTCCCCGTGGAACCACACCAGCAGCCCGACCGGTAGCTCAGGGTCGATCCCGGCCGCGTAGATGTGATAGCTGCTGGTCACACCACCCGACGTGAATGACTGGCTGGTGCGGTCGGTGTAGTCCGGCGGGGTCTCCGTCTCCTCGTGTGAGGCGGAGAGCCCGGCCGTGCCCTCCCACACCCAACCCGGCCAATCCC
>JAKDNL010000011.1 GCA_030451825.1 Pseudonocardia sp.
CCGGGTCGGGGGCGGGGGCCGGGGCGAAGCGCGCCTGCAGGTCCCGCTTGACGACCTTGCCCATCGCGTTGCGCGGCAGCTCGCCGATCACCTCGACCTGTTCGGGGAACTTGCGCGTGGACAGGCCGCGGGCACCCAGGTGCGCGGCGAGCGAGTCCAGGGTGGGCGGGGCGCCCGGGTCGGCGGGGACGACGACGGCGCAGGCGCGCTCGCCGGTGCTCTCGTCGGGTAGCCCGATCACCGCGACGTCGTCCAGCTCGGGGTGGTCGGCGAGGCACTCCTCCACCTCGCGGGCGGAGATGTTCTCCATCTTGCGGATGATGATGTCCTTGATCCGCCCGGTGACGGTCACGGTGCCGTTCGGGCTGACCCGCCCGAGGTCGCCGGTCCGGAAGTAGCCGTGCTCGTCGAACGCCGCCTCGTCGAGCGAGGAGTCCACGTAGCCGAGCATCAGCTGCGGGCCGCGCACGCGCAGCTCGCCCTCCTCGCCGGGCTCCGCGCGGGTCCCGTCCGCCCGCACCGCGAGGACCTCGCCGCCGGGCCCTGGCCTGCCCTCGCCGGTGGCGTGCTCGTCGTCGGTGTCCTTCGGTGTGCCCCAGGTCAGGTAGGGGCATTCGGTCATCCCGTACCCGGAGACGACGCCGATCCCACCGATCTGCTCGCGCACCTGCTCGTGCAGGGCTGCTGGCCGCCCGGCGCCACCGCAGAGGGTGGCCCGGACGTGCTGGAACAGCGGCCGGTCCGGCTGCTCACGCTGGCGTGCGAGGTAGGTCTTGATGAACGGCAGGCCCGATCCGAGGAGTGTGATCCGGTTCTCGGAGAGCAGGTCGACCGTGGCGGCCGGGTCGAACGCGGCGGTGGTGACCAGGCTGCCGCCGGTGCGCAACGAGGTGAGCACGTGAGCGATCCCGCCGACGTGCGCGAGCGGGAGCAGCGTGGCCGTCTGGTCGCCCGCGGTGACGTCCAGGTTGGCGCAGAAGGTGTCCGACGCGGCGATCAGGCCTCGGTCGGTGTGCTTGGCGCCCTTCGGGTCCGAGGTCGTTCCGGAGGTGTAGAACAGCCAGCGCGCCTGCGCCGGACCGTCGGACTCCGGCGGCGACGGCAGTAGCGACACCTCGCCGTCGGGTAGCGCCCCGGCGATCGGTCCGAGCGGTGTGGCGGGGTCGAGGACGTGGGTCCGCAGCCCGGGCACGGCCGCGGCCACCGCACCACCGACCGCGGCGAAGTCCGTGCCGCGGAACTCACCGGTCACGAACAGGTGGATCGCTCGGGCCTGGCCGCACACGAAGCTCAGTTCCCGCTCGCGCAGCAGCATGACCAGCGGGTTCTGCACCGCGCCGAGCCGGCACAGTGCCAGCGACAGCACGATGGTGGAGAACCGGTTCGGCAGCTGCCAGGACACGATGTCGCCGGGTGCGACGCCCAGGCCGGCGAGGCCCGCAGCCGCCCGCTCGACGGCCGCGTGCAGCTCCGCGAAGGTCATCCGGGTGCGGTGCTCGTCCACGCCGAACAGCGCGTCCGGGGTGGCCTCGGCGCGGCGGGCGAGCAGCTCGGCCACGGTCGCGGCAGGGAAGGGCGGCCTCCACACGGGAGGTGGGCTCTGTGGCGGGACGACCTCGACGGCTTCCGGCTCCACGGACACGTCGCTCACCGCCCCATCGGGGCGAGCAGCGCCGCCCGGACCTCGCGCTTGAGGATCTTGCCTGCAGGCCCCAGCGGCAGCTCGTCGCGGAATTCGAACCGGCGGGGCTGTTTGTACCCGGCGAGGTTGCCGCGGCAGTGGTCGCGCAGCGCCGCCTCCAGGCCGGGGTCCGGCGTGCCCAGGCCGACCACCACGGCCACCGGGGTCTCGCCCCACTCCGGGTCCGGCAGACCGACGACGGTCACCAGGTCGACGCCCGGGTGCGCCGCGATGACCCGCTCGATCTCGGCGGGATAGACGTTGAACCCGCCAGAGATGATCATGTCGGTTTTCCGGCCCGCGATGTAGAGGTAGCCGCGCTCGTCGAGCTTGCCGAGGTCGCCGGTCCACAGCCCGGTGCGGCGGAACGTCTCCGCGCTCGCCTCCGGCTTGTTCCAGTACCCGGCGGCGACCATGTCGGACCGGACCACGATCTCGCCGGTCTCGCCGATCGGCAGCTCCTCACCGTCGGCCCCGACGATCCGGATCTCGGGGATCGCCGTCCCCCGCCCGCACGAGGCGAGCAGGCCCTCGTCGCCCGCGACGGCGGCCCGGTGGTCGGCGGGAGTGAGGATGGTCGCCTGCCCGCCGGCTTCGGTCGACCCGTAGCGCTGCTGCAGGTCGCAGCCCAGCCGCTCCATGGCCTCCCGGGCCAGCCCGGGCGGGACGGGTGCGGAGCCGTAGCTGATCCGGCGCAGGCTGGAGACGTCCCGGCCGGGGTCGGCCTCGAGCACCTTCAACGTGCGCATGAGCATGGTCGGGATGAACGTGGTCATGGTGACCCGGCTGCGCTCGATCTCGTCGATCACGTGCTCGGGATCGAAGCGCGGGTGCAGCACGAGGGTCTGGCCCAGGAACATCCCGGACACGGTGCGCACCATGCCGCCCGCGGTGAAGCACGGTGTGGTGCCCAGCGTGACGTCGGTGTGCACGGCCTCCGTCGCCAGCGAGGTGTCCAGCGCCTGCGCGACCATGCCGCGGTGCAGCTGGACAACGCCCTTGGGGTGGCCTGTCGTGCCGCTGGTGTAGAGAAGGAACTGCACGTCGTCGTGGGTCAGCGTCTCGGGGGTCGGGTCGGCGTCGACCGACCCGGCGAGGAGACCTTCGTAGTCCTTGCCCGCCTCCTCGCCGCCGATCTGCACGACGAGCTCGAGGTTCTGCGCGAATACCTCGCCCGCCAGTGCGGTCTGGTCGGTGTGCACGATCCCCGCACGCGCACCCGAGTCGGCGAGCTGGTGGGCGATCTCCGGGGCGGAGAGCCGGATGTTGACCGGGACCGCGACCAGTCCGGCCTTGGCGAGGCCGAACACGATCTCCGGCCACTCGGCGGTGTTGCGGGAGCAGACGGCGACCCGGTCGCCGGTGCGCAGCCCGGCAGCCAGCAGCGCCGTCCCGAGCCGATTGGCCCGCCCGTTCACGGCGGCCCAGGTCAGGGCGGTGCCACCGGAGAGTACGGCGGTCTTGGTGGGGTACCGGCGCGCGTTGCGGCGGGGGATGTCTCCGACGAGCATGCGTCCTCGCGAGGTTGCAGGGCCGGCCGGCGGGCCGTCCGGGAGTGGGAGGGGTCAGATCAGGAACGCGAGCGTGGGCACGGGCCCGCCCGCGTTGACCAGGTGAACGGTCTTGGCGGCGAGCGCGAGGCCTCCGTCGGGGCGGCGGCGCACGGTGTGGATTACCCGGCCGGCCCAGGTCGTGAGCCCGTGCCGGTACTCGAAGAGGACGAAGTTCGCGGCCACGGTCACCGTGTCGCCCCGGTCGTCTCCGCCACGGTCGAGTACCTCGACGTTGGTCAGTAGCCGGCGCATCACCGACGGCGGCGTCTGCGAGTGCCGCGCACCCGAGTTGAGCTGCGCGACCCGGCTGCGGATCCGCTTGCGGTTGTCGTAGACGTAGGACAGGTTCACCCGTGGGTCGTGGTCCGGACCCATCGGGACCCAGTACACGCCGTCGTCGTCCCAGAGGGACTCCCACTCGGAGTACCGGGCCTCGTCGGCGAGGCGGGCCTCCCGGTGCAGGAAGGCCAGCACGTCGGGCTCGAGTGCGGGGTCCACCGGGGTCCCGGTGCCGAAGGCGGGCTCGCTCACGACTGCTCTCCATCCTGCGGCGCGCGGGTGTTGAAGCGGCCACCGAGGACCTCGGCCCAGTGCGCCCACCAGCCCCGCTGTGGGGTCTCCGCGCTCTTGTCGTGGTTGACCAGGCCCGTCTCGTCCGCCTCGTCCGTGTCCCGGCCGCGGGCCAGCACGATCCAGTCCGGCTTCCGGGCCGCCAGGCCGAGCTGGTTGCGGGCGCCGATCTCGCCGTCGTCGGCGATCAGGAAGCCGGCCGGGCCCATGGCGCCCTCGGTGCGGCGCAGCATCCGGCCGTTGAGCTCGTCCTGGTCCGGGATGAGGGCCGGGGTGGTGTACGCGACGGTCTCGCCCGGTGCGATCGGCTCGACCATCATGATGTTCATCTCGGCGAGGAACAGGTTCGGGAAGATCAGCGTGTGCGGCGGGCCGACGACGAAGGCCTGGTGCGTGTCGGCCGGGCCGTGCGCCTGCTCCATCGCGGCCACGTAGTTCGGCAGCTTCGTCCTCGGGGCCCGGCCGAACCACACGAACTCCTCGTCGAGGCGGGTGTACTCGGCCGAATAGTCGATCTCGGAGTGGCCGTCGCCCATGTCCCGGACGCACACCTCGACCTTGCTCGGCACGTGCGAGACCTTGGCCTCGCGCACTGCCGAGTAGACCGACTCGTGGGTGAACAGCGCGTGGTAGCCGTCGACGTTGTTCTCCATCACCATCTTCCAGTTGCTCCGGTGCTGGTGTTTCATCCAGCCGGCGCGCAGGTCGAGGCGGCCGTCCGGGGACAGCGCGAGGAGACGGTCGATGGCGGTGGTCGCGCGGCCGAGGTGCTCGGCGAGGGTGATTCCCTCGACGGCGAGGGAGGCGAAGACGAAGCCGCGGTAGGCCCCGGTCCGGGCGGCGGGAGAGAGCCCGAGCTCGCTGCGCCGGGCCAGGAACTCCTTGTCGTAGCCGGTGCGCATGGGCACGCCGACCAGCGACCCGTCGTTGTTGAAGGTCCAGCCGTGGTAGGGGCAGCGGAAGGTGGTGCTGTTGCCGGACTCGGCGTTGCAGAGCCGGTTGCCGCGGTGGGCGCACCGGTTCATCAGGACGCGGACCTCGCCGTCCTTGCCGCGGGCGAGGATCACCGGCTGGCCGCCGATCCGGCGGGTCACGTAGTCGCCGGGTTCCGGGACCTCGCTCTCGTGTCCCACGAAGACCCAGCCGCGGCGGAAGACGTGCTCCATCTCCAGTTCGAAGACCTCGGGGTCGGTGTAGACCGAGCCGTGCACGTGGTCGTGCCGGACGAGGTCGTCCACGTCCGTGCGGGCCGGCGCCGCCTGCGGTCGGGTGTCGAGTTCGGTCATGACGCTTCCTCCGGGTACGGGTCGTGCGCTGCGGGTGCGGTGGTGAAACCGGGCACGGCGACCTCGCCGAGCCGGCGGAAGCCGATGGCGACGGGATCGCCGATGGCGGGGGGTGCTGTGCCCGGGAAGACGGGGGCCAGCACGAGCCGGTGCCCGCCCGCCAGCTCGATGTCGGCCACCGGGTAGGGCTCCTCGGCCAGGACGAGCCCGGGTTCGCGCCGGTGCACGACCGTGACCGAGTGGACAGTCCCGGCCGGCTCGACCGCCCGCCAGATGACCTCGGCGCCACCGCAGCCGTCGCACACGCGCTGCTCGAGCTCCAGCGCGAGCCCGCACGCGGCGCAGTGCGGCAGGTGCAGCTCGCCCGCGGCGGCGCCGGTGTAGAGCGGCGCGAGTGAGTCGGCGGGATCGGGGGCGAGCCCGGGCGCGAGCAGCCAGTCGGTGAGCTGGGTGGTGGTCATGCAGCCTCCAGGACCAGGCAGGCGTGGTGGTCCGAGCGGCCGCCGAGCCCGCCGACGAGTGCGGTTCCGGCCCCGGGTACCTGGCGCTCGGCTCCGGCGCCGCGCAGCTGCACCACGGCCTCGTGCAGCGGTGTCATGCCCTGCAGGTAGAAGCCGGAGAGCTGGCCGCCGCCGGTGTTCGTGGGAAGCTCGCCGCCCGGGCCGAGCTGCCCGGCCCTGGCGAGCTCGCCCGCCTGGCCGGGCAGGCAGAGGGCGTACTCCTCCAATAGCGCCAGGGTGACGACGGTGAACGGGTCGTAGAGCTCGATCAGGTCCAGGTCACCGCGGGTCATCCCGGCGTGCCCGAGCGCCGAGTCGACGGCGGGACGACCGCCGCCGAACCAGGACTCCGCCCCGGTGCGCCTGCGCCGCGCGGGATGCGCGCGGCCGGTGCCCCGCACGGCAACCCGTGCGCCCTCCCCGACGCCGGGATCGGCGGTGAGCACCACGGCGACGGCGCCGTTGACCGGTCGCGCGCAGTCCAGGCGGCGCAGCGGCTCGGCTACCATCGGACTGGCGTGGTAGCCGTCGGCGTCGAGCGGGGTGCGCTGCACGGCCGCGGGGTTGCCGAGCGCCCAGGCCCGCGCGGCGAGCGCGACGGCGCACAGGTCCTCGGCCGCGCCGCCGTGGACGTGCAGCCAGCGGGCCGCGAGCAGGGCGTAGGTGGGGACCGAGCCGAGCAGGCCGGAGGCCCGCTCGAGCCCGCGCACACCGGAGTTGCCGCCGCTGTGCGCGTACGTGGAGCCGGCACTGCCGCGGGCGCGGACCGGGGCGTCGGCGAAGACGCACACCACGGTCCGGACGACCCCCTCGCGCAGGGCCAGGGCAGCGCGTTCGACCATCGCGATGGTGGTGGCGCCCTTGATCTCGATGTGCTCCAGCAGCCGCAGGTCGCCGAACCCGGCCTGGGCGGCGAGCTGCACGCCGACGCGGTCCGGCCGCACGCCCTGGCTGGAGCCGACGAGCAGGCCGTCGACCTCGGAGCGGGCCAGCCCGCAGTCGGCCAGCGCCGCACCCACGGCCTCGGCGGCGAGCGCCGCGGCCTCACCTCCCGGTGAGGTGGACATCACGGTCGCGCCGAGGCCCACGATCGCGGGGGCGTTCACGCCCGCTCGTCTCGGTAGTGCCCGACGCGCAGCCAGTTCACCCGGTCCTCGGCGCTGGCCAGGCACAGGCTCGCCAGTTCGAGCGGGGACAGCAGGATCTCCGCGCCGCTCTCCAGGTCCTCGACCAGCAGTCGCGGACCGTTGCCGCGCTCGTCGAGTGCGACCCGAACGGTCGCGAACTCGTTGCCGAGCTCGGCGAGCTCGCGGCGGCCCTCCTCGCTGTGGGTGGGCCCGGGCGCGCCGACACCGACGACATGCCCCGGCCGGGCGGTGCCGTTCATCGGGGCGCTCATCGGGCGAGACACGCTTCTGTCGACGGTGACCACGTCATGGTTCTATCGTACACTTAGTGTCAGAAACAATGTCCATACCGAAGGGCAGCCGATGAGTATCTCGCCTCTCGCCCAGCTCAGCGACAGTACGAGCAGCGCGGGCTTTGTGAACACAGTGAGCACTGAAGTCCAGATCGAGGGAGGCGCGGCATGAGCGACACGCAGTACCGCAGCGTCTGGACGCATCTGCGCGAGCTCGAGTTCCGGCAGGGCTATCTCACTGCCGACGGAGTGCGGACCCGGTACGCCGAGGCGGGCGACCCGAGTGCCCCGCCGCTGCTGCTGCTGCACGGCACGGGTGGGCACTGGGAGACGTTCGCCCCGAACCTGCCCGCGCTCGCCGAGCACTTCCATTGCGTGGCGATCGACATGGTGGGTAACGGGTTCTCCGACAAGCCCGACCACGACTACGAGATCGCGGTCTACCTGCGGCAGGTCCGGGCGGTGCTGGATGCGTTCGGGTTCACGAGCGCCGCGCTCGTCGGGATGTCGCTGGGCGCGTGGGTGGCCGCGGCACTGGCCGTCGAGGATCCGGAGCGCGTCGAGAAGCTGATCCTGATGTCCCCGGCCGGCCTGGTTGCCACGGCCTCGAACATGGCCCGCATCCGCGCCGAGCGCACCCGCGCGGTGGAGAACCCCGAGTGGGACTCGATCAAGGCGATGTTCGACCACCTGATCGCGGACGAGGAGAACCGGATCCCGGACGTGATCGCGCTGCGCCAGGCGATCTACCAGCTGCCGGGGACCCTGGCCACCATCGACCACCTGCTGATCCTGCAGGACCCGGACGCCCGCGAGCGCAACCTGATCCCCGAGGACCGCTGGCGGACGATCTCGTGCCCGACCCTGGTCGTGGCCTCCGGCAAGGACCACGGCGAGTACCAGAGCACCGCGCGCCGGGTCGCCGAGCTGATCTCCGGAGCCGAGGTGCTGGAGATGCCCCACGTCAAGCACTGGCCGCACTTCGAGGACCCCGAGGCCTTCAACGCCGCCGCGGTCCCGTTCCTGCGCAAGGTCCTCGCATGACCCCTGAGGAGATCGCCGACACCGCGGCTCGGCTCGACCGGGCCGAGCGCACCCGCACCCCGATCCGCCAGCTGTCCCTGCAGTACCCGGACATGACGATCGAGGAGGCCTACGCGGTCCAGCACGCGTGGGTCGGCGCCAAGCTCGCCGGCGGACGCACCCTGCGCGGCCGAAAGATCGGGCTGACGTCGAGGGCGATGCAGCAGGCAGTGTCGATCACCGAGCCGGACTACGGCGCGCTGTTCGACGACATGTTCTTCGACGACACCTCCACCGTCGCGCACGACCGGTTCATCCGGCCGCGGGTCGAGGTCGAGCTGGCGTTCGTGCTGGGCCACCCGGTCAAGGGACCCGGCGCCACGCTGTTCGACGTCCTGTCCGCCACCGAGTACGTCACCCCGGCCCTGGAGATCCTCGACGCCCGGGTGCAGATGTCGGATCCGGACACCGGGCACCTGCGCACGATCGTGGACACGATCTCGGACAACGCCGCCGACGCCGGGCTGGTCCTGGGCGGGCGGCCGGTCCGGCCGAACGAGGTGGACCTGCGCTGGGTGTCTGCCCTGCTCTATCGCAACGGGGTGATCGAGGAGTCCGGGGTGGCCGCGGCCGTGCTGAACCACCCGGGCAACGGGGTGGCGTGGTTGGCGAACCGGTTGGCGCCCTACGGCGTCGGGCTGGAGGCGGGGCAGGTGATCCTCTCCGGCTCCTTCACCCGGCCGGTGCACGCCGAGGACGGCGATCTGTTCCACGCGGACTACGGGCCGCTGGGAACGGTGGGCTGCCGGTTCGAGAGGGGCACACCGTGACGTTCGCCGAGAAGCTGCGTGGCGCGAACCCGCAGATCGGGATGTGGGTCGTGTCCGGCAGCGCCTACTGCGCGGAGATCTGTGCGGGCGGCGGGCTGGACTGGCTGCTGCTCGACTGCGAGCATGCGCCCAACGACGTCACCACCGTACTGCCGCAGCTGCAGGCCGTGGCTCCGTACCCGGTCGAGACCGTGGTCCGGGTGCCGGTGGCCGACCCGGTGGTGATCAAGCAGTTCCTCGATCTCGGGGCCACCACCCTGATGCTGCCGATGATCGAGACGGCCGAGCAGGCCCGCGCGGTCGTCGCCGCCACCCGGTACCCCCCGGAGGGGATCCGCGGGGTGGGTGCGGCGTTCGCCAGGGCCTCGCGCTGGAACCGCACGCCGGGCTACCTGCGCGAGGCCGAGATCGGCGTGCTCGCGCAGATCGAGTCCGCGGCGGGGCTCGACGCGCTGGACGACATCTGCTCGGTGCCGGGGATCGACGGCGTGTTCGTCGGCCCGGCCGATCTCGCTGCGTCGCTGGGCCGGCTCGGTGAGCCGGAGCATCCCGAGGTCGTCGCGGCCGTGGAGAAGGCGATCACCACCGTGGCCGGTCGCGGCCTGGCCGCGGGTGTCAACGCCTTCGCCGAGCCGCTCGCCCGGCGCTACCTCGACCTCGGGGCACGGTTCGTGCTGGTCGGGGCCGACGTGGTGCTGCTCGCGCGGGGCAGCGAGCAGCTGGCCACGCGCTACCGCAAACCTGGAACGGAGTAGAGCATGGATCTCGACTTCTCGCCGGAGCAGCTGCTGTTCCGCGACGAGGTGCGCACGTGGCTGGCGGAGAACGCGCCGTCCGAGCCGCGTCCGCACGGGGCCGCGCCGATGCGCGAGTACGACCTGGCCTGGCAGCGCACCCAGTGGGAGGGCGGCTGGGCCGGGATCGCCTGGCCGACCGAGTACGGCGGCCGAGGACTGACGACCCTGCAGCAGCTCATCTGGTACGAGGAGTACGCGAGGAAGGGAATGCCGAGCATCGACGCCTGCTTCGTCGGGCTCAACCACGCCGGACCGACCCTGATCACCCGGGCGAGCGAGGAGCAGAAGGCCCACCACCTGCCCCGGATCCTGCGCGGTGAGGTGGTGTGGTGCCAGGGGTTCTCCGAGCCGGAGGCCGGGTCCGACCTGGCCTCGCTGGCCACCCGCGGCGAGATCGACGGCGACGACATCGTGGTCACCGGCCAGAAGGTCTGGACGAGCTTCGCCGACCTCGCCGACCACCAGGAGCTGCTCGTCCGCACGGACCGCTCGGACAAGAAGCACCACGGGATCACCTGGGTGATCGCGGACATGCACAGCCCCGGCATCGACGTCCGGCCGATCGAGACGATCGACGGCGGCGCGGAGTTCTGCGAGGTCTTCTACGACGAGGTGCGGATCCCGCTGGCGAACGTGGTTGGCGAGGTCGACAAGGGGTGGGCGGTCGCGATGTCGACGCTCTCCTTCGAGCGCGGCACCGCCTACACCGCGGGCCAGGTCCGGCTGGCCGCGCTGGTGGAGAACCTGATCGAGCTGGCCCGCGAGCGCACCGGTCCGGACGGGCGGCGCCCGGCGATCGCCGACGACGAGATCTCGCGGCGGCTCGCCACCTGCCGTGCCGAGGTCGCGTCGCTGCGGGCGATGACCTACGCGGGCATCTGCCGCAACCTCGCCTCGGACGCCCCCGGCCCGGAGGGCTCGATCATCAAGCTCTACTACTCCGACATCGCGAAGCAGGTCGCGCGGCTGGCGATGGACGTGCTCGGCCCGGACGGGCTGGAGTTCGTGTCCCGCTGGGTGCCGGGTGGCTGGTCGGGCCACTACTTCTACTCGTACTCCGCGTCGATCGGCGGCGGCACCTCCGAGATCCAGCGCAACATCATCGGCGACCGCGTGCTAGGCCTCCCGCGCTGATGCCGCGCCGAGCAGGGCCCGCCCGCCGCCGTCCCCACGAGACAGGACCACCGATGGACCTCCTTCCCTCCGCGGATCAGCAGGAGCTGGTCGCCGCGGCCGCCGAGTTCTTCGCCGAGCAGGTGCCGGTCAGCGCCGTGCGCGAGCGCCGCGCCGATCCCGCCGCCATCGCCCCGAAGGTCTGGGCCGAGGGCGCGCTGCTGGGGTTGCTCGGGCTCGCCGCCGACGTGGCGGTGGGCGGCTCCGGCCGGCCCCTCGACGACGAGGCGCTGCTCTTCCGCGAGCTCGGCCGGGCCCTGGTACCCGGTCCCTTCCTCGGCTCGGTGATCGGTGCACGGCTCGCCGCGCTCTCCGGTGCCGCTGACCTGGCCGGTTTCGTGATCGAGGGGCACACGCTCGTGGCCCCTGCGCTGCTGCGCGTGGACGACGACGTCGCGACCGTCGCCGACGGCGTGCTCACCGGCCGGATCCGGCTGCTCGACCCCGCGGGCGCCGAGTACGCCCTGGTCGTCACGGACGACGGGGCCGGTCTGGTCGCCACGGCCGCGCTCACCGATCTGGCCCCGGTCGAGTCGTCCGACCCGGGCACCCGGATGGGGACGGCGCGCGCCGAGGCTGTGCCGGTGACCTGCTGGGTGCCCGCGACACAGGATCCGATCGCACTCCGGGGCGCCGTGCTGGCAGCCGCGCAGCTCGTCGGGATCGCGGAGGCGACCCGGGACCTGTCCACCGCGCACGCGAAGACCCGCATCCAGTTCGGCAGGCCGATCGGGGTGAACCAGGCGATCAAGCACCGCTGCGCGGACATGGCGGTCTCCGCCGAGGCCGCGCTGCAGCAGACCCTGTTCGCCGCGGTCAGCCTGCGGTCGGGGCGTGCGGACGCGGAGTTCCAGGTGCGCGCCGCGAAGGTCGTGGCGGGCCGGGCGGCGATCACCAACGCGGCCGAGACCATCCAGGTCCACGGCGGGATGGGCTACACCTACGAGCACGACGCGCACCTCTACCTCAAGCGCGCGCACGTCCTCGACCAGCTCTTCGGTTCCCGGACGGCGCAGCTCGCGCCGCTGCTCGCTCAGGAGGCAGCCCAGTGAACGACACGATCCGCAAGGGCCGCGGCGCCGTCGTCGCCGGCGTCGGGCTGGCCACGCCCACCGGCGTGGGGACCAACCCGTACGCGCTGATCGCCGAGGCATCCCGGGCGGCGCTCGCCGAGTCCGGCGTCGCCAAGCAGGAGATCGACGGACTCGCCTCCACCTCGCTGGGCACCCTCGCCCCGATCGACGTGGGGGAGTACCTGGGCCTGCGGCCGCGGTGGATCGACTCGACGGCGGTCGGCGGCGCCTCCTGGGAGGTGATGCTCGCGCATGCCGCGGACGCCATCGCCGCCGGGCACGCGGACGTCGTGTTGCTGACCTACGGGTCGACGGCGAAGTCCGACCTCAAGCGGGGGCTGCGCACCGCGAACCTGAACTGGGGCTCGCGCGGGCCACTGCAGTGGGAGGCCCCGTACGGCCACACGCTGATCGCGAAGTACGCGATGGCGGCGCGCCGGCACATGCACGAGTACGGCACCACCATCGAGCAGCTCGCCGAGGTGGCGGTCTCCGCGCGGGCCAACGCCGCGGACAACCCGCAGGCCGCCTACCGCGACCCGATCACGGTCGATGACGTGCTCTCCGGCCGGATGATCGCCGACCCCTTCACCAAGCTGCACTGCTGCATCCGTTCCGACGCGGGCGCCGCGGCGATCGTGGTGTCCGAGGAACGGGCCAGGGACCTGCCGGGTACACCGGTGCACGTCCTCGGGACCGGCGAGAACGTCTCGCACGTGTCCACCAGCCAGTGGGAGGACATGACGGTCGGGCCGGCCTCGGTCTCCGGCCCGCTGGCATTCGAGCGCGCCGGAGTCACCCCGGACGACATCGACGTCTGCGAGATCTACGACGCGTTCACCTACATGCTGCTGATGACCATGGAAGATCTCGGTTTCTGCAAGAAGGGCGAGGGTGGGCCGTTCGTCGCCGACGGCCGGCTGCGGCTCGGCGGGACGCTGCCGACGAACACCGACGGTGGCGGGCTCTCGGCCTGCCACCCCGGCCAGCGCGGGCTGTTCCTGGTGGTCGAGGCGGTGCGCCAGCTCCGCGGAGAGTGCGGCCCGCGGCAGGTGCCCGACGCGACGCTCGCCTGCGTCAGCGGCACCGGCGGCTGGTTCTGCTCGAACGGCACGGTGATCCTCGGGACCGAGCGGCCGTGACCGCGCAGCATGCGGGTCCCGCGCCGCTCGCCGGGTCCTTCGACACCGCGGACGCCCTGCTGCGCGCCGCCGGCAGGGCGCACGGCGAGCGCGAGGCCTACGTGCAGCCGGACGGCACGCGGCTCACCTTCGCCGAGTGGGACCGCCGGTCCGACGCGGTGGCCGGGGCGCTGGCCGAGCGCGGCGTGGCGGCCGGCGACGTCGTCGCGCTGATGCTGCCGTCGTCGATCGACTACGCGGTCTGCTATGCCGCGCTGGCCCGGCTCGGTGCGGTGAGCACCGGCCTCAACACCCGGCTCGGCCCGCGGGAGGTCAGCGCGGTGCTGGACCGGGCCGGACCGGTGCTGGTGATCCGCGACGGGGCGGCCGGCCTGCCCGCGGTGCCGGCCGGTGTGCCGGAGCTCGACCGCGCGGAGCTGGCCGCGCTGGCGCGGCACCCGGGGCTGGGGGAGGACCGGCCGGCGCCGGGCCCGGCCTCGCCCGCAGTGATCATCTGGACGTCGGGGACGACCGGGACGCCGAAGGGAGCCTGGTTCGACTCGCGCAACCTCGCGGCGGCCGCGCTGTCAGCGGGGGTAATGAGCAGCCCGTACGACCGCAGGCTCGTGGCCACCCCGTTCGCGCACGCCGGTTACATGGCCAAACTCTGGGACCAGCTCGTCTGGGGGCTCACCCTGGTGATCTCGCCGGTGCCGTGGTCGGCGGCGGCGATGGCCACGATCATGCGGGAGCAGCGGATCACGGTCGTCGGGGGGGTGCCGACGCAGTGGAGCAAGCTCCTCGACGAGCCCGGTGCGCACGGGCTGCCGGACCTGCGGGTCGGTATCGCCGCCACCGCGCCCGCGTCGCCGGACCTGATCGAGGCGGTTGCGCAGCGGATCGGCGTGCCCCTGGTCGTCCGGTACGCGATGACCGAGTCCCCGACGATCTGCGGCACCGAGCCCGGCGACCCGCCGGAGGTGCAGTTCCGCACCGTCGGCCGCCCGCAGGAGGGCATGGAGGTCGCGGTCACCGACGACGACGGGCGCCCCGTCGCCCCGGGCGGGACCGGAAGGGTCCGGGTCCGCGGCTCCTGCGTGATGCGCGGCTACTGGAACGACCCGGAGCGCACGGCCGAGACGCTGACCGACGACGGCTGGCTGGTCAGCGGGGACCTCGGGCGGTTCACCCCCGAGGGGAACCTGGTGCTCGTCGGTCGCTCGACGGACCTCTATATCCGCGGCGGGTACAACGTGCATCCGCTCGAGGTCGAGAACGTCCTCGCCGAACACCCCGGCGTGCGCCGGGTCGCGGTCGTCGGCAGCCCGGCCCCCGTGATCGGCGAGATCGGCGTGGCGTTCGTGGTCCCGGCCGATCCGTCGGACCCACCCGCGCTCGACGAGCTGCGAGACTGGACCCGCGAGCGGCTCGCGGACTACAAGCGTCCGGACCGCCTCGAGCTCGTCGAGGATCTGCCGGTCACCGCGATGCTGAAGGTCGACCGGGACGCCCTGCGGGCCGCGGCCGCGCCGGCGGGCCGACCCGCGGGCCGGCTCAGCCCGCGAGGGTGCTCCGGCAGCGTTCGAGCAGGATCCCGGCCAGCTCGGCCGGAGCGCTGATCATCGCGTCGTGGCAGGTGTCGAGCTCCACCACCTGGTCGACCCCGCCCAGCGCCGCGATGGCCCGCCGCTGGGTGGCCGGGCTCTGCGCCCGGTCCCGCAGGGTGAGGATCCAGGTGCGCGGCACCTCCCGGGGCAGCGTGCTCCGGTCCGACGGTTCGGCCGTGACCCGGGTGGACTCGCCGTAGCGCCGGCCGAGGGTGAACTCCCGCTGCGCGGGAGTCATCCCGTTGCAGAAGGACAACCGCGCGAGCAGCCGGGGCATCGGGGCCGACGGCCCGCCGCGGCGCGCGGCCCGACCCGCGTACCAGGCCAGCGGCCCGCTCAGGGTGTCGAGGATCGAGCGGCCCTGCGGCGGCACCGCCGCGGCCATCAGGACCATCCGCCGGACCCGGCCTGCTCCGAGCCGCGCGACCACGCCCGGCACGGTGAGCCCGGCCATGGAGTGGCCGACCACGACGACGTTGTCGAGCCCCTCGGACTCGATCCGGCGCACCACCGAGTCCACCCAGTCCGCGACGGTGACGGTTGCCAGGTCGGCGGGGGACGAGCCGCGTCCGGGCAGGTCGACGGCAAGCACGGGGATGTCCGGTGCGCGTCGCCGAAGCTCGGCCACGGTGGGCTCCCAGCAGTCCGCGGCGTGCTGGCCGCCGTGGACGAGGACGAGTGCCGGACCGGACATCGCGCTCCTGGGGTCGGGGATCGGCATCGACCCCGCGGAAGAACACAGACCGTCAGATAGTACGGTCGGACCGGCCGAAAAGGCACCTCTGCTCGGCAATATCTTCCGTTGATGCAGTTCGGAGCTTCGCTCTAGGGGTTGTATCGATGGCGATGCCGTCAGATAATCTTCGAAACCGATGGAGAGACCATGGGCGTTCTCTCGGAACCACACCGTCGTGCCCGCCGGGGCGGGCTCGCCGCGCTCATCGCGGCGCTGGCGGCCCTCTTGGCGGTCGCCGCGCCGGCGGCCGCCGCCCCCCTGGCGCCCGCCTCGGCCGGGGCCTGCCGGGTCGTCGCGGTGCCGGTGGCCGGCGGCGCACAGGTCGAGGGCGACCTCTGCGATCCCGCCGGGCGCAACTCGCCGGTCCTGCAGCTGCTCGTACCGGGTGGCACCTACGCACGCTCGTACTGGGACTTCCCGGTCGGGCACACCTCGGCCGGTGAGCCCCTCTCCTACTCCCGGCACATGACGGCCGCGGGCTACAGCACGCTCGCCCTCGACCCGCTGGGGGTCGGCGGGAGCAGTCACTCGCCGAGCGTGACGGTGACCATCCAGGCCCAGGCCGAGGCGATCCACCGGGTCGTGCAGGCAGCCCGGACCGGCGCCCTCGGCGCCACCTATCCGACGGTGGTGCTCGTCGGCCACTCGCTCGGAACCCTCACCGGCTACGTCGAGGCGACGACGTATCGGGACGTGGACGGGATCGTCGCCAGCGGGACGTCGCATTCGCCCGCGGCGGGAGCCGTCGCGGCGCTGTTCGTCCACGCCGTCCCGGCGCCGCTGGACCCGGCGACGCGCGACGAGGTCCCGCTGGACATGGGCTACATCAGCCTGCCCGGCGCCCGGGAGATCTTCCACGCCGGCGGCCGGACCGACCCGGCGGTGCTCCGGGCCGACGAGGAATCGCGCAGCCCGGGTTCGTCGGCCTATCTCGGGACCCTCGCTCCCTACATCGCCGCCACGCCGCTGTTGCGGACCGAGACCCTCGACGTCCCCGTCCTCGTCGCCAACGGTCGCGGGGACGCCGTGTTCTGCCGGCAGGGTGGATACGGCTCGGGCACGGACTGCGCGGACGCGCAGGCCCTCCGGGCCACGGAGGCCCCGTTCTTCGGGCCCGAAGCGGTCCTGGAGACCTACGTGCTCCCGGACGCCGGTCACATCCTCAACCTCAGCCCGTCCGCCTCGGACTGGTTCGCCCATGCGACGGGGTGGTTCACCGAGCACTTCCCACTCGACAGCTGATTCTGACGCCGTCGTCGGGCAATGAGGGTGCCTTCCTCTCGGAACGAGCGCCTGCGTCCGCTAATCTGACACTGCGTGCACGAATGCGGCACGGCGACCACGAGCAAGGGAGCGAGCATGGACGTCAACGGGATCTCGGCAATCGTCACCGGCGGAGCCGGTGGCCTCGGTGAGGCGACCACCCGGCGGCTGGTGGCCGCCGGTGCGTCGGTCGTGGTGGCCGACCTGTCCGACGAGCGAGGCAAGGGGCTCGCCGACGAGTTGGGTGAGCGCGCCCGCTACGTGAGCACGGACGTCACCTCGGACGACAGCGTCGAGGGTGCGATCGCGGCGGCCACCGAGCTCGGCCCGCTGCGGCTGCTCGTCAACGCGCACGGCGGCGCCCCGGGGCCTGCCGCCCGCGTGGTGGGCCGCGACGGTTCACCGGCGCCGATGGACGCGTTCGACGGATACGTGCGGCTGTTCCTGGCCGGCACGTTCAACACGATGCGGCTGGTGTCCGCCGCGATCGCGCGGCAGGAGCCGGACGCGAACGGCTCGCGCGGGCTCGTGGTCAACACCGCGAGTATCGCCGCCTTCGAGGGGCAGGTCGGGCAGACCGCGTACTCGGCGGCCAAGGGCGGCGTCGTCGGCCTCACGCTGCCCGCGGCGCGCGACCTGAGCCCGCTGGGTATCCGGGTCGTGGCGATCGCGCCGGGTACCTTCTTCACCCCCGCGTTCCGGATGGAGCGCGACGAGGCGGAGACGCGCTGGGGCAGCGGGGTGCCGTTTCCCAAGCGGATGGGCAGTCCGTCGGAGTACGCCGAGCTGGTGCACAGCATCGCGATCAACGACTACATCAACGGCGAGACCATCCGGATCGACGGGGCGCTGCGCTTCCAGCCGAAGTAGGAGCGCTTCCGCTCGACGTGGCCGGGTCCCGGCGTCGCGGGAGAGCGTCCGCGGCGCCGGGTGCAGCCGGGTGCAGCCGGGTCAGCCGGCCGCAGCCTCGGCGTCGGTCACGGCGTCGCCGTTGATCGAGAATCCGCCGTCGGCCGTGAGCCGGCTCCCGGTGACGAACGCGGCGTGGTCGGAGGCCAGGTAGGCGACCGCGTACGCGATGTCCATCGGGTTGCCGATCCGGGTGAGTCGGCCGCCGCCGGTGTGGTGGCCTGCGTCGCCGCGCAGGGCCACGACCCGTCCCACGAGCACTGAATTGGCGCGGATGCCGTCCGGCCCGCCCTCGACGGCCAGCGTGCGGGTGAGCGCATCGATCGCGCCCTTGGCCGCCCCGTAGGCGCCGAACCCCTTGAAGCCCGCGATCGCCTGGCCCGAGGAGATGTTCACGATGGACGCACCCTCGGACGCCGCCAGGTGTGGCCAGGCGTATTTCGAGGCCCAGAACACGTTGCCGGTCAGCGTCCCGACCAGGATCCGGTTCCACTCCTCGGTGCTCGTCTCGGCCACGCTCTTGATCGTCCCGGCGACCACGTCGGTGGGGGCGGCGTTGTTGACCAGTGTGGTGAGTACACCGAACCGCTCCACCGTCCGCTCGATGACCTCGCGGACGCTCTGCTCGTCCGTCACGTCGAGCGCGAGGAACTCGGCCTCGCCGCCCGCCTCCCGGATCCGGGCGACGACCTTCTCGCCCTTCTCCACGGTGCGGCCGGTGACGGCCACCTTCGCGCCCTCGGCTGCGAGGTGCTCCGCGATCGAACGGCCGATGCCGCGGGTCGACCCGGAGACCAGCGCGACCTTGCCCTGCATGAGTCCTGCCATGTCGTCTCCTGTCCGGCGGGCGTACCCGTCTGTGGTCGACGTCGTCGACCTGAAAGTGTCAGTTGTGTTAGATTATGTCAAAGAAGTCGACTGATTGTCCTCGTCGTGGCGTGGGCACAGCATCAGATGGTTCTCACGGAGAGGTGGGGCGATGCGCTTCCTGCTGATGTTCCCGATGCGTGCGGTCAAGCACCACGAGCGCTGGCTGGACGGTGCCGACCTCGGCGATGTCGCTCGCGCGGTGGAGGAGGCCGGGTTCGACGCCGTCGCCATGACCGAGCACCCCTACCCGGACGGCCGCTGGCTCGCCGAGGGCGGCCACCACTCCTACGACCCGTTCGTCTCGCTGTCCTACATGGCCGCGGCAACGACGCGGCTCCGGCTGGTCACCTACGTCCTCGTCGCCGCCTACCGCAACCCGTACCTGTCGGCGAAGGCGATCGCGAGCCTCGACTCGGTGTCCCGAGGCCGGTTGACGGTGGGGATGGCGGCCGGATACCTCAGGTCCGAGTTCGACGTCCTCGGCGCGGACTTCGCGAACCGTGGTGCGATCCTCGACGAGACCATCGAGGCGATGCGGGCGGCCTGGGCCGGGCGCGACCACGTGGGGGCACGGTTCCCGGCCAGCGGACACAGCATGGTGCCGGCCCCGGTGCAGCCGGACGGGCCGCCACTGTGGATCGGGGGCAACAGCAGGCCGGCCCGGCGCCGGGCGGTGCGGGTCGGCGCCGGCTGGATGCCGATCGCGCAGGGCCCGGAGATGGCCGCGATCACGGGCACCCCGCCGCTGCAGACGGTCGAGCAGCTCGCCGAGCAGGTGGGGGAGATGCAGCAGGTCCGGCGCGCGGCCGGTGCCGCCCCGCTCGACGTCTCGTTCGTGCCCTTCGAGAAGCAGTCGCGGCACGCCGGCGGTGCCGCCGAGTTCGCCGAGGAGATGCGCGGGCTGCTGGGGACCTACGCCGAGGCCGGTGTGACCTGGATGACTATCGAGCCGACCAGCCGTTCCTTCGCCGACTTCCGCGAGGACCTCGCGGCGCTGTCCCGTGGCCTGCTCGCGCCCGCGCGCTGAGGGTCCGGCCCGTCGGGTGCCCCGCGCGCAAGCCATTGTGCACCTGGCAGGCGCTCACTGGGCGACCCTGTAGCTCAGCCCCGGACGTGCTGGAGCAGCGGCCCGAGCAGCTCGGGTGTGGAGCCGTGCAGGGCGATCTCGTCCGCTCCGGCAGCCAGGTACGCGTGCAACCGGGCGGCGCACGCTCCGGCCGGGCCCACCGCCGCGGACGATTCGATCCACTCCCGCGGGATCAACTCGCGCGCCACGTCGACGAGCTGATGGCGGGTGTAGTGGTGATCGGCCGCGCCGCGGATCCCGCTGAACATCGGGTGCGCCCGCAGCGGCGCGAGCGGGGCCGGGTCCCACTCGTTCACCGACGCGAGGTTCTCGCCGAAGCCGGGGATCTGGAAGTAGGTGACCGCCCGGGCCGCGACGACCGCGCCCTCCTCCTCCGCAGTGAGGTCCGGCGCGGTCACGACGGTGGCGTACACCCGGACCGCGGCCGGGTCCCGGCCGGCCTGGGCCGCGGCCTTACGCACCCGCTCGGCGGACCGGCCCACCGCCTCCGGGGTGAGAAAGGGGTGCAGGAGCACGCCGTCGAAATGCTGCCCGGCCAGCTCGAGGCTCTTCGGCCCGATGGCGGCCAGCACGATCGGCGGGGGTGGCGCGTCCGGGAGGTCGCCCAGGCGCATCTTCGGGAACTCGCCCGCCGGGCCGGAGTAGGAGACCTTCTCGCCCCGGCACAGTCTGCGGACGATGTCGGCGGTGTCGGTGAGGACGGCGTTGGTGACCGCGGGCAGCCCGACGGCCTTCCATGTCGCCGCCACCGACCGGCCCACGCCCAGCACGAAGCGGCCACCGGTGAGGGCCTGCGCCGTCATCGCCGTGGACGCGAGGGTGAGCGGGTGCCGCACGCCGAAGTGCGTGATGCCCGAGGCGATCCGCACGTGCTCGGTGGCCTGGCCGATCGCCCCGGCCAGGACCCCGAGGTCCTTGGTGCCCCAGCGCTCGCTCAGCCAGACCGACCCGAGGCCCAGGTGCTCGGCCGTGCGGGCTTGGCCCACCGCGGCCCGGGGATCGGGGACGCGGCCGGGCAGGACGTAAGCACCGAGCTGGTCCAGGACTGTTGCAGAGTTCGACACCGGCCTATTCTGACACCGTGTCTCCGAATTGGCCACCATGGTGGCCGGGTCGGGGCGGGTGCAGTACGCGATAGGCATGGAGGGGCGAGGATGACGGTCGCCACGCGGCGTGAGGTGCGGGAGACGGCGGAACGGCTCACGGGCTGGCTCGCGGGTCGGCTCGGGGCCACCGATGTGCGAGTGTCCCGGCTGGAGCTGCCCGACGCCGGGTTCAGCAACGAGACGGCCTTCTGCGAGGTGGACTGGACCGGCCCGGAGGGCCCGGAGCACCGCGACTACGTGCTGCGCATCCAGCCGACCGCGCACCAGCTCTTCGTCGAGCCGAACGCGCTGTTCCAGGCCCGGATGATGCGGGCCCTCGGCGACTCGACGGACCTGCCGGTGCCGCGGATCCCGCTCGTCGAGCCGGATCCGGAGCTGTTCGGCGCACCCTTCTACGTGATGGAGCGGGTGGCCGGGCGGATCCCGCCGGACGTGCCGAGCTACCACCGCCGGGGCTGGGTGACCGAGCTCGACGAGGATGCGCGCGCCCGGATGTACGACAACGGGCTGGTCGCCATGGCCCGGCTGCACGCCGTGGACTGGCGGCGGGGCTTCGGTTTCCTGGCCCCCGCGGGTGGCGCGGACCCACTGGCGGCCTACGTCGAGCGGCTGGCGGAGTGGTTCACCTGGGCGCAGGCGGACGTGATCCACGACGCGGACGTGGTGCGCGCGGGCCTGGAGCACGTGGTCGGCCACCGGCCCGAGCCGGAGGGTGAGGGTCTCGTCTGGGGCGACGCTCGGGTCGGGAACATCATCTACGGCGCGGACCTCGAGGTCGCCGCGATGATCGACTGGGAGACCACGACGATCGGCCCCCCCGGGATCGACCTGGGCTGGTGGCTGGTGTTCGAGGACTACCTCTGCGAGGCCCAGCACAAGCCCAGGCTCGCCGGGGTCCCCGGCCGGGGGGCGACCGTGGCCCGGTACGAGGAGCTGGCCGGGCGGCGCCTACCGGCGATCGCCTACTACGAGGTCCTCGCGGCGCTGGTCCTCTCGCTGATCACCAGCAGGCTCAGCCGGCTGCTGATCGAGAGCGGCTTGGCGGAGGACGTCGCCACCGAGTACACGACCCGGGTGACCGGGATGCTGCGTCGCAGGCTGGAGCGCGTGGCGGGTTGATCGCCTCCGGAGGAGGCGGGGCGGAGGGACGATGGGCGCGATGACGGGCCCCGGGGCCGAGGGGCGCGAGCCCGCGGGCGGTGGCGGCCGGGGACGCCCGGGCGCCACCGGGTGGGGATCGCCCCGCCGGTCGAGCTACGGGCCGAACAGCCCGCAGGTCGGCAGCCGCGGCGCCAGGACGCGGGTACACATCCTGGACACTGCGCTCGACCGGTTCGCCGGCCAGGGCTACCAAGCGACGTCGGTCGAGGACATCGCCCGCGCGGCCGGAGTGTCCCGGGCCACCCTCTACCAGTACTTCGAGGGCAAGGAACAGGTCTTCGCCGAGCTCCTCGACGAGTGCGGCGCCGCCCTCATGCGGCTGATCCGGCGGCTCGGCCCGCTCGGCCCCACCGCCGCGGGTTTCGACAACCTGCACTGGTGGCTGGGGGAGTGGGCGTGGGTCTATGACCGCTACGCCTCGATGTTCGTCCAGTGGGACGTGATCGACCACGCGGGCCGGCCGTTCCGGCCGATGGTGGCGAGCTTCGTCGACGCCTACGCGGGGCGGATCGCGGACCGGCTGGCGGAGTCCGGGTTCGACGACCCGGACCGGCTCGAGCTCGGGCTGGCGCTGCTGCTGGTGGTGCACCGGGTGAATCTCTACCGACACACCGGGTTCAGCCCCGTGGAGGACCGTGCGGTGCTCGACGGGCTCGCCACCGTGGTGCAGCAGGTGCTGTTCCCGGCCACGCCGTCGGGGGTGCTGACCGGACTGGTCGGGGTGCCAGCTCCGGTGTCCCCACCCGGACCCGTGCGCTCGTACGACCCGGCTCCGCGCACCCGCCATCTCGGCCGGCGCGCCGCGGCGACGGTCGCCCGGCTGCAGGAGGCGGGCGGCGTCGCGTTCGCCGAGCTCGGTTACCGGCACGCGAACCTCGACGCGGTCGCCGCGCAGGCCGGGGTCGCGCGGGCGACGCTCTACAAGTACTTCCGCGACAAGGGTGCGCTGCTGGCGGTGCTGAGCGAGGAGGCCGCGGGTGGGGTCGTCGGGACTGCCGCCCGGCTCGACGACCTGACCGGCTCGGGCCCGCCGGACCCCGCTGCCCTGCGCAGTTGGCTCGACGATTACGTGCACTTCCACACCCGCTACCAGGGCGCGTTCGCGGTCTGGTTCGACGACCCGGACGCTGCGCGCGAGATCCGGGTCGACGCGGCGGCCGCGTCGACGCACCTGTTCGCGGCGGCCTACCGGCTCACCGCGAGCGTGTCGCGGGACTACCCGTTCCCGTGCCACGTGGGGGCGATGGTGCTGCTGGCGCTGCTGCAGCGGGTCCCGTCCGGGATGGCCGAGCTGTTCCCGGAGCACCCGGCCGGCCGGGTCGCCGACGCGGTAGCGCTGTTCGTGGAGCGGGGCCTGCTCGACCGCGCGGGACCCGGGGCCGGGCTCAGTCCGAGGAGGGGAGCGGAGCCGCCGACTTGAGCTCGAGCGGCTCCTCACCGACCGAGAGCGACCCGGGCCCGGCCTTCGTGCAGAGCACCTCGACGCCCTGTCCGGGGTGCACGTAGCGCTTGCCGACCTGGACGCCGCCGTCGAACGGCGGGACCGGACCCGCGCTGCCGACCGGCTCGTCCTTGCCGACCATGGGGGCGCCCCCGCACCGGAGATCGGCGGGGCCGCCGGCACGGAGGACCACGACCTCGGTCGGGCAGACGGCGGAGCGCAGGCGCACGCCGGGGCTGAGGGTGAGGCTCATCGGAAAGCTCCTCGAATCTGACAAATTTGTTCAGGTATGGTGGGCCGGCTCAGCTGCCGAGCCGCAAGCCCGGAGTCCGGGTCCTGAAGACGTCGGTGGCGAGTCGGGCGCCGAGCTTCTCCGCGTCCCAGCGGGTGCCGCCGTTGGAGATCGTCGCACCGCGGGACCAGCCCTGCATCAAGGTGATCTCCTCGCCGATCGCCCGCAGCACCTGCCCGCTGATGTGCCCGGCCTCGGGGCTGGCCAGCCAGGCCACGACCGGGCAGCACAGCGACGGGTCCTTCGGATCGAACTCGTCGTCGGGGCGCTCGTCGGGTTCGAGAGCCTTGCGATCGCCGCCGAGGGTGGCCGAGAGGCGGGTCACCCCTCCGGGGCTGATCGCGTTGACGGTCACGCCGATTCCGGCCAGCTCGAGGCTCAGGGTCTGGGTGAGCCCGACGATCGCGGCCTTGGCGGTGCCGTAGTTGGTCTGGCCGAAGTTGCCGAGCAGACCGGCGCCCGAGGTCGTGTTGACGATCCGGCCGTAGACGTTGCCGCCTCCGGCCTTCGCCTCGGCCCGCCACCGGGTCGCGACCGCGCGGCTGACCAGCCATGTCCCGCGCACGTGCACACGCATCACCAGGTCGAAGTCCGCCGGGCTCATGTTCCAGATCGCACGGTCGCGGACGATCCCGGCGTTGTTGACCACGATGTCGAGCCGGCCGAGCTCGTCGACGGCCCGCCCGACCATGTCCTCGACCTGCTGCTCGTCGCCGACGTCGCTGTAGTCCGCCACGGCCTTCCCGCCGCGCGCGCCGATCAGGTCGACGACGGCGTCGGCGTCGCGACCGGAGCCCTCACCGGACACCGAGGTCCCCAGGTCGTTCACCACGACCGTGGCGCCGTGCTTCGCCAGCTCCAGCGCGTGGCCCCGGCCGATGCCGTGGCCCGCGCCGGTGACGAGGGCGATCTTGCCTTCCAACAGGCCGGTCATGCGGTAGCTCCTTCGGGGGCGGCCGGCCGGAACACGGTCGCGGTCAGCTCGTCGGTCAGCGGGGCGGGGACGGCCAGCAGGGGCATGCCGATCCGCAGGTCCCCGGGTGGGCAGTCCACGACGTTCGTCATGACCCGAGGGCCCTCGGCCAGCTCGACGACGGCCGCGACGTAGGGCAGCCGCTCGGCGAACGGGACGAGGTCGTTCACGAACACGGTGGAGTGGGTGTAGAGCGTGGCCCGGCCGCTCGCCTCCTCGGGGGTGACGGCGCCGGACCAGCAGTGCGGGCAGAACGGGCGGGGGTAGTGGTGGGCCCGGCCGCACCCGGCGCACCGGGCGATCAGCAGCCGGCCCTCCCGGGCGGCGGCCCAGTAGACGTCGGTGTCCGCGTCCGGGGTGGGGATGTCGCTGCGCGGCTTGCTCGCCGGTGGGGTGGTCATGTGTCCTCTCAGTGTCCGCGGTAGTCGGGGTCGCGGCGCTCGACGAACGCACGCACGCCCTCGCCGGAGTCGTGGGCGTGCGACTGCAGTTCCTGCGCCATCGCCTCGGCGAGGTAGGCCCCCGCGCGGTCGGTGTCCGGGGACGCGTTGAGCAGTTTCTTGGTGAGGGCGATCGCGCTGGTCGGGGCCACCGCGAGGCGTTGCACGAATGCCTCGGCGGCCTCCGCCAGCTCCGCGGCCGGGACGACCCGGTTGACCAGACCGAGGGCCAGCGCATCGGCGGCGGGCAGCGCGTCGCCGAAGAACGCCAGCTCCTTCGCCTTCTGCATACCGATCCGCCGGGGGAGCAGGTAGGCGCCGCCGCCGTCCATCACCAGGCCACGACGGACGAACGCCTCGACGAAGGTCGCCTGCTCGCTCGCGACGACGAGGTCGGCGGCGAAGGCCAGGTGCGCCCCGATCCCGGCGGCCGGGCCCTGGACGATGGCCACCACCGGCTTGCCGCAGTCCAGCACGGACGCGACCAGGGTCTGCGCGCCGTCCATGATCTTCCGCATCGCGTCGCCGACACGCTTCTCCCCGCCCGACGCCCGGTTGCGGGCCAGCGCCTTCACATCGGCCCCGGAGCAGAAGTGCCTGCCCTCGGCGGCGAGGACGACCACCCGGACCTCGGGATCGCCGTCGGAGGCACGCAGCGCGTCGATCACTGTGTCGCGGTCCTCGGGCCGCAGCGCGTTGGCCGCCTCCGGCCGGTTCAGGGTGATCCGGCGGACGCCCGCCGCGTCGGTCACGAGGACGCCTGGGGCGGCCTCGGTCGTGGTCACGCCGTCACCTCCTGGGGAGTGAACTCGGCCCGCAGGTGCTTGACACCGTGCAGGAAGTTGGAGCGCAGGAACTGGGGCTCGCCGACCGCCCGGATGTCCGGTAGAAGCTCGAACAGCGTCCGGAAGGCCACCGACAGCTCCAGCCGCGCGAGGTTGGCGCCCAGGCAGTGGTGCGGGCCCGGCGCGCCGAAGGCGACGTGCGCCCCGTGGTCGCGGGTGACGTCGAACCGGGTCGGGTCGGGGAATCGGCTCTCGTCCTGGTTGGCCGAGCGGTACCAGAGCACCACCTTGTCGCCCTCGCGGAACTCCTGCTCGCCCAGCCGGACACCATCACGGGTCACGGTGCGCCGCATGTACAGGACCGGGGAGGCCCAGCGGACCACCTCGTCGACGGCGGCGATGGTGTGGGTATCCGGGTCGCCCTGCCACAGCGCCCGCTGCTCGGGGAACTGGGTCAGCGCGAGCAGGCCGTGGGACAGCGCGTTGCGAGTGGTCTCGTTGCCCGCCCCGACGAGCAGGATGAAAAACCGGGCCAGCTCCTCCGGGGTCAGCCGCTCGCCCTGGGCGGTGACGAGCGTGGTGATCAGGTCGTCCTTCGGCTCGGCGATCCGTTCCGCGGCCAGCTCGCGGAGCAGGTCGGACAGCGCCTCGCCCGCCTTCCAGACGGCGGTTGCGACGGCGCGCGGGGTCTGGTCCGGGACGTACTCCGGGTCGCTCGCACCGAGCACGATATTGGTCTGGTCGAAGATGAACTGTTCGTAGCGTTGCGGGATCCCCATCATCACGTTGACGATCCGCAGCGGGAGCAGGGCCGCGATGTCGGTGACGAAGTCGCACCCGCCGCGCGTCGCGACCGCCCCGATGATGTCTCGGGCAGACTGCTCGACGTCGGTGTGCAGCCGGTCCAGGGACTTCGTGGTGAACCCGCGCGAGACGATCCGGCGAAGCCGCTGGTGCTCGGGGTTGTCCATATCGATGATCGAGCCGCGGTACTCGCGCAGCGAGGCCGGCTGGTCGAAGATCGTGGTGCCCTGCCCGGAGCAGAAGTCGTCCGGCCTGCGGCTGACGTCCCACACGTCGTCGTAGGTGGTCAGGGCCCAGAACCCGCCGCCGCGCGGTGCCCCGCCGAGGTCCCGCTCGAGGACGTAGGGGCGCGGGTCCTCGGCGCGCAGTCGCGCGAAGAGCGCGTCCCGCTCCTCGACCGGGCGGGTCCACCAGGTCAGGTCGTCCAGGACGTCGCCGGGCCGCTCGGTCCCGGTGCTGATTTCCGTGCTGGTCACGGGTCCGCCCTCTCAGCCGGCCGCGGGGTACCGGAGGACCCCGCGCAGGAAGTTGCCGGTACGCATGTCGGCGTAGCCGTCGTTGATGTCCTCGAGTGCATAGGTGCGCGAGACGACGGCGTCGAGATCGACGAGTCCCGCGGACCAGAGCTCGAGCAGCTTGGGGATGTCGGCCCGCGGGTTCGCGGAGCCGTAGAGCGTGCCGACGATCTGCTTCTCGGACAGCGTCAGGTCCATGAAGTTCACCGCGACCTCGCGCTCCGCGGCGGGGTGGATGTTGGTGACGACGAGCCTGCCGCGCTTGGCGGTCATGGCGAGCGCCTTGCGGATGAGCTTCCCGTCGCCCCGGCCCATGGTGCAGATGAACTTGTCGACGCCGCGGTTCCAGGTGGCCTCGGTGACCACGCCGGGGGCCTCTTCCCAGCTCGTCGCGACGTGCGTGGCGCCCATGGCGAGCGCCTGGTCCTTCTTGGACGCCGCCGGGTCGAGCGCGACGATCACCCGCGCGCCGGCGAGCTTCGCGCCCTGGATGGCGGCCGCCCCGATGCCCCCCCCCCCGGCCACGACGACGGTGTCACCCGGCCGGACGTCGGCCGCGTAGACCGCCGAGCCCCAGCCGGTGACGAAGCCGCAGCCCAGCAGGCAGGCCCGATCCAGCGGGACTGCCGGGTCGACCCGGATGCAGCTCGCCTCGTGGACCACGGTGTGGTGGGCGAACGAGCCGACCAGGCAGGCCGTGGCGATGTCCTGGCCGCGGCCGTGGTGACGGGCCGTGCCGTCGGCGATCTGCCGGCCGGTGTAGAGCCGGGCGCCGAGGTCACAGAGGCTCTGGTGCCCCGTCGAGCACGACGGGCAGCGCCCGCACGAGGGCATGAATCCGAAGACGACGTGGTCGCCGGGCCGGACCGAGGTGACCTTGTCGCCCACCGTGGTCACGACGCCCGCGCCCTCGTGCCCGCCGATGCAGGGCAGGTGGAAGGGCATGTCGCCGGAGACGATGTGCTCGTCGGAGTGGCACATCCCGGAGGCGTGCAGCTCGACCTGCACCTCCTGCGGCCCGGGGGGGTCGAGCTCGATCGTCTCGACCGACCAGGGCGCCTCGCGCTCCCAGAGCACCGCTGCCAGCGTCTCCACGATCTGCTCCTTCAGGTAATTCCGGTATCGGTCGTCCGGCTCAGCGCGCGGCCGGGACGACGATCGACTGCTGTTCGACGAAGGCGGTGACGCCCTCGGGCCCGCACTCGCGGCCGGTGCCCGAGCGGCGCATGCCGCCGAAGGGGCTGCCGAGATCCATGGCGGCCGAGGAGTTGACGGCGACCGAGCCGGCGGCGAACCGGCCCGCGAGGAGCTCGGCACGGTCCGGATCGGCGCTCCAGACGCTCCCGGCGAGGCCGTAGTCCGTGGAGTTGGCGATCCGGACGGCCTCGTCCACGTCGGTGTAGGGCAGGACCACCGCGACCGGGCCGAAGATCTCCTCGCGGGCGACCGGGACGGCCGGGTCGACGTCGGTGAACAGCACGGGCGCGACGTAGTGGCCTGCCGGCAGGTCGGGGGCGCCGGCGCGGCCCGCGACGCGGGCACCGGCGGCCTCGGCGTCGGCCACGATCCTCTCGATCCGCTGCTTCGCCCGGTCGTCGATCACCGGGCCGATCTCGGTCTCCTCGTCGGCCGGGTCACCGACACGCAGCGCCGAGATCCGGGCCGCGAGCGCCTCGGTGATCTCCTTCGCGCGCGAGCGGGGGACCAGGAACCGGGTCTGGGCGATGCAGATCTGCCCGCTGTTCGCCATCGCCCCGTCGACGAGGTCGTCGACGACGCGGTCGGTGAGCTCGACGTCGTCGAGCAACAGGGCGGCCGACCGGCCGCCCAGCTCGAGGGTGCAGCGGCGCTGGTCGCGGGCACAGAGCTCGCCGATCCGGGTACCGACCGCCGTCGAGCCGGTGAAGCTGATCTTGTCGACGCCGGGATGCGAGACCAGGTGCTCACTCGCCTGCGCACCGGCGGGCAGCACGGTGAGCACCCCCTTCGGCAGGCCGGCCTCGGCGGCCACCTCGGCGAGGACGACGGCGGAGAGCGGGGCCAGCGGCGACGGTTTGAGGAGCACGGTGCAGCCGGCCAGCAGGGCTGGGGCGAGTTTCAGCACCGCGGTGAACAGCGGGGCGTTCCACGGCACGATCGCCCCGACCACGCCCACGGGCAGCCGGCGTACCCGGACCTCGCCGCCGACCAGCGCGGCGCGCGTCTCCACCCACGGATAGGAGGCCGCGAGTGCGCGGTGCACGTGCAGCACGCCGAGCGCGGTGCCGACCTGCCCGCCGACCGCCCAACCGCGCGGCGAGCCGACCTCGTCGGAGATGAGGTCGGCGAGCTCGTCCGTGCGGTCGCGCAGCAGCGTGCCCATCCTGCCGAGGATCTCGGCGCGCTCCTGCGGGGTCGTCCGAGCCCACGGGCCGGAGGCCAGGGCGGTGCGGGCGGCGGCCACGGCGGCGTCGACATCGGCGGTGTCCGCCTCCGCGACGGTGCCCACGATCTGCCCGGTGGCGGGGGAACGGACCTCGATGGTCCGGCCCGACGCGGACGCGCGGGGTCGCCCGCCGATCAGCAGCTTCTCATGGATGCGCACGGTGGTCGTCACGCTGGCTGGTACTCCCCGCTCGAGGGCGCCGCGGCGTCGCGACGGCTGGACAGACTTATTCTGACAATGTGTCTACCATTTGGCAAGCAGCGAGTGGGCCCTGTGCGGCGTGGACCGCTCCCGATTTCTGACGTAGCGTGTCGCGCAGTCCGGCGGGCTGCCGTCGTGGCGGCCCGGGAGGAGGAGGATCCCATGAGTGCCCCCGTGAGCGCCCCGGTCGGGACGCGCGGCGAGGAGTTCGAGGTGGTGGTCGAGCGGGGAAAGATCGCAGAGTTCGCCGCCGCGATGCAGTCCGCCGATCCGGCGTACCGCGGCGCCCAGGCGGTCGTCCCGCCGACGTTCCTGGCCAGCTCCGCCCTCTGGCGCCCGGAGTCGGCCCGGGTCGCGGTCGGGTTCGACCGCAGACGGCTGCTGCACGGTGAGCAGGAGTACGTGTTCCGTGGCCCGCCGCCCCGCGCGGGGCAGACGCTCACGGCTGTTGAGCGGGTCGACGAGCGCTATGCGAAGCCCGGCAAGAGGGGCGGTGAGATGCGTTTCTGCGTGGTGGTCACCGAGTTCCGGGACGAGGCGGGCACCCTGGTCGCCGAGGCCAGGGCCACCTACATCGAGCGAGCGGCCCGGCCGGCCGCCACGGACGAGGCATCATGAGCGCGCCGGCGACCGCGGTCGAGGTCGGCGCCCGGGCTCCGGCCCGGGACTACGGCCCGATGACCCCGCAGATGTTCGTCCGCTACTCCGGCGCCTCCGGGGACCTCAACCCGATGCATTACGACGACGCGATGGCGCGCTCGGCCGGCTATCCCTCGGTGTTCTCCCAGGGGATGCACGTGGCGGCGCTGCTGGCCGGATACGCGGTGGACTGGCTCGGTGCCGATGCGGTGCGCCGGTTCGGGGTGCGCTTTCGCGAGCAGGTCTACCCCGGCGACGTGCTGAGCTGCTCAGGCGAGGTCGTCGAGGCCGAGCCGCGCCCCGACGGGGTGTTGCTCACCGTGTCGTTGGCGGCCAGCGTCGGGGAGCGCACTGCCGTCACGGCGATCGCGGACTTCCTGCTGCCGGGGTGACGCGGTAACCACTGCCGCGGTGCGGCGGTGATCGCCACGACCGGGGGTCGTCGGCGCCACGCCGTCCGCCCGGCGTCGGCCCCGGGGTGAGGTGGGCCTATCATGGACACGATGTCAGAGAGCGGCGAGATCCTGCGACGCGACGGCTACTGGCCCGCGAGCCCGGTCGTCGGTCGTCGTGGCGCCCGCACCCGGCAGCGGATCGTCGTCGAGACCCTGAAGCTCTTCGAGACCCAGGGGTTCCACAGCACCTCAGTCGACGCGATCGCGAAGGCTGCAGGCACCTCACGCGCCACGCTCTACCAGTACTTCGAGAGCAAGGACCAGATCTTCGTCGAGCTGCTCGACGAGTGCGGTGCCGCGCTGATGCGCGTCGTGCGCAGGCTGGGTGCACTCGGACCCACCCCGGAGGGCTTCGACAACCTGCACTGGTGGCTCGGCGAATGGGCATGGGTCTACGACAAGTACGCCACGATGTTCGTGCAGTGGGCCAGCATCGACACCCCGGACGCCGCCGTCCGCCCACTGGTCATGGGCTTCGTCCGCTCCTACAACTCGCGGATCACCCGGCGGCTCGCGCAGAGCGGCGTCGAGGGGATGGCCCTGGACGCGGCGTCGCTCGCGCTGACCGGGCTCGTGCACCGCTTCAACTATTTCCGGCACCGGGGCAACGTTCCGCTCCCCGGCGTCGACGAGTGCATCGACGGGCTCGCCGTGGTGATGCAGCTGATGCTGTTCCCGGACACCCCGCCGCAGGCGTTCGACCAGCTCGGGCCGGTCGAGACCACGCCTCTGCACCGGGTGCCGGAGTCGGTGACGATCGAGATCGACCGCCCCCGGCCGAGCGCCCGCGCCGCCACGACCGTCGACGCGATCATGGCCACCGGAGCGCGACTGTTCGCCGAGCGCGGATACCACGGCACCGGGGTCGACGAGCTGGTCGCCGAGGCGGGGTTCGCCAGGGCGACCTTCTACAAGTACTTCGACGACAAGCTCGACCTGCTCCGCAGGCTGTCCGCGGAGTGTCAGGTCGTCGCGGTCGGGCTCGCGGGCCGGCTCGCCGCGCTCGATGCGACGCCAGGGCAGCTGCGGACGTGGCTGACCGACTTCGTCCCGTTCCACCGCCGCTACCTCGGGGTCTTCCGGGCCTGGGTCGACGGCGCGCTGACCGACCCGGGCCTCGTCGCGGCCGCGGAGGGCGGCAATGCCGCCATGCACGCCGCCGCCATGCGGGTGCTCGCACAGCTGGAGCGGCCGTACCCGCTGGATCTCGACGTTGCGGCGGGGGTGTTCCTTGCGGTGCTCGATCGGCTCCCCGAGGCGATCCAGGAGTCCGCGCCCGACATCTCGGACTCGGAGATCGTGGACCTGATGGTCGAGGTCCTGGAGCGGGGCCTGCTCGTCGGAGAGCCCCGCACGCTGTAGACGCGCCGTCAGAAATGTGAGCTCGACTCCGTCTCGAGGCGTTGACCGGGGCTTCAGATCGTGAACATAATGTCAGAAGCGGGTCGATGCTGTCGGTCGCCCCGACCCTCGTGGGGCTGCTCGCCCCGGTCAGCGTTGTCTGGAGTGGACATGCCAGTCGATCTCGATGCCGCGAACTATGCGCTCTCCGGCCTCCGGCCGTTCCCGGTGGCGGTGACCACCATCGAAGGCGGGGTGGCGAACGGACTGATGTCGCTGTCGGCGGGCGCCGCCAGCATCGTCCCGGAGGCGCCGCGCGCCACCATCAGCCTCACCAAGTACAACAAGACGCACGACATGGTGCTGAGCTCCGGCGTCTTCGTGATGCACCTGCTCGCCGCCGCGCCGGAAGAGGCGCTGGAGGAGTCCCTGGAAATCCTCATGGGCCTGGGCGGCAGCTCGGGGCGCGACGGGGACAAGCTCACCGCGTTCCGGACCAAACCGGGGGTCACCGGGGCCCCGATCCTGCTGGGCGCCCACAGCTACGTCGAGGCCCGCGTGGTGAGGTCCCTGGACATGGACGAGAGCACGCTGTTCGTGGGCGACGTTGTCGCCGCCGAGCGTTTCAGCCAGGACGAGCGGCTGCGGGTCGGTGAGGCCTGGAAGCGGCTGCCGAAGGAGTGGATCGAGCAGTACGACGCGAACCACGCCCCGCAGCTGGCCAGCGCCCGTCGATACCGCGGCCTGCCCGAGGATGGTCCCGCCCACTAGGGCGTGTCTCCCATATGAGGCGTCCGGTTTGCGGGACGATCGCGCGGTGAGTTCGTCGAGATTCGCGGTGCTCTCGGATGCCCAGTGGCAGCGGATCGCTCCGTTGCTGCCCTCCAACGTGGGACGCCGCGGTCACCCGTTCGGCAACGACCGTCGAGTGGTCGAGGGGATCATCTACCGCTACCGGACCGGGCTGCCCTGGCGCGATCTACCGCGGGAACAGTTCGGGCCGTGGCAGACAGTGTGGAAGCGCCACCGCCGCTACGCCGCGCAGGGCACCTGGGACCGGGTACTGGCGGCGCTGCTGGCCCAGGCCGACGCCGCAGGCAAGATCGACTGGACCGTGTCGGTGGACGCTACGATTAACCGGGCCCACCAGCACGCCACGAACACGACCCGCCCCGAGCAGGACACAGGGGGCACGGTCGAACTACACGAAACCGCCACCGGGGTTCCTGCCCAGCCCACTGGGCGGACCGCGTGAACCAGCAGGTCACGGCATCGGCCGCTCCCGTGGCGGCCTGACCACCAAGATCCATGCAGCGGTCGACCGACACGGCCGCCCGCTGGCACTGGTGGTGACCGGCGGGCAGCGCAACGACGGCGCGATGCTCGAACAGGTCCTGGCCGACATCGCCGTGCCCCGCCTGGGCGCGGGCCGCCCCCGAACCCGGCCCGACACCGTCGTCGCCGACCGGGCCTACTCCTCGGGAGTCAACCGGCGCGCGCTGGCCCGCCGCGGGATCACCACCGCCATCCCGCAGAAGAAGGACGAAATCGCAGCCCGCCAACGCCGCGGCTCCGCCGGCGGGAGGCCGCCCGGACTCGACACCGAGACCTACAAGGGCCGCAACGTCGTCGAACGCCACTTCGCGCTGACCAAGCAATGGCGCGCCCTGGCCACCCGATACGACAAACTCGCCATCACCTACCGCGCCGCCACCGTCCTCAGCGCCTGCATCACCTGGTCACGACTATTGGGAGACATGCCCTAGTAGCTCCGAGGTCACCGCGAGGGGAAGGACCGTGACGTCCTTCCCCTCGCGGTGACACAAGCGCCTACCGGAGCAGGCGTCGCGCGATGACCATCCGCTGGACTTCCGAGGCGCCCTCGCCGAGCAGCTTCACCCGCAGGTCGCGGAACCAGCGCTCCAGCGGCATCTCCTGCGACAGCCCCATCGCACCGAACAGCTGCACGCAGCGGTCGACGACCCGGAACGCCGTCTCGGTGCCGAACACCTTGCAGACCGACGCGTCGACCTTGACGTCCTTGCCGAGGTCGGCATTCCACGCGGCCTGATACATCAGCAAGCGGGCGGCCCGCAACTCGATCTCGCTGTCGGCCACCATGAACTGCACCGCCTGCTTGTCGGCGAGAGCCTCGCCGAAGACCTGGCGCCGCTTCACCCAGTCCACGGCCAGGCCCAGCGCGTACTGGGCGATCCCGATCGGGCCCGCGGCATAGACGATCCGGCCGTGCACGAGGAACTCGCTCGCGAGCCGGAACCCGGCGCCCTCGTCGCCGATCCGGTTGGCGGCGGGCACCCGTACGCCGTCGAAGTGCAGCTCGTAGGGGGAGAAGGAGTTCATGACCCCGATCGGCGTCATCGTGAGCCCCGGGGTGTCCTGCTCGACGATGAAGCAGCTGATCCCGTCCCGGGCCCCCGCCTCGCCGGTCCGGGCGTAGACCACACCCCAGTCGGCGTTCCCGGCGTGCGAGGTCCACAGCTTCGTCCCGGTCAGTACGTACTCGTCACCGTCGCGCACCGCGCGGCAGCGGATCGCCCCCGCCGGGTCGGAGCCCCCGGTCGCCTCGCTGATCGCGGTGTACGCCTTGGACATCCGACCCTCGATGATCGGCCGCGCGAACCGGTCGAACTGCTCGGTCGACGCCTTGTACATCACGTTCGGAGGGTTCCCGCCGAACGCGCCGCCGGCGGGGAAGAACGCCCCCATCCGACATTTCGCCGCTTCCTCGCCGATCACCACCTGGCCGAGCACGGACAGGCCCGCGCCTCCGAACTCCCGTGGGGTGGCCAGCGCCCACAGGCCCATCTTCCGCGCCTTGTGCTGCAGCTCGCCGAGCTGCGGCTGCGGCACACCGGCGGTGTCGTGCGGGAGGGTGTCCTCCAGCGGGTGCACCTCGGTCTCGACGAACTCGCGGACCGTCTCGCGCAGCAGCACGAACTCCTCGGGGAGCTCCCAGGCGCCGGTTGGGAGGACGTCCTCGAGGTCGAGCTCGGTCCCGGTCATGTGCCGATGGCCGCTGAGACCTCGTCGCGCAGTGTGCGGCGCAACAGCTTCCCGGTCTCCGAGTAGGGGAGTTCGGTCCGCAGGTCGATGTGTTCGGGGGTGCGCGTGGAGCGCAGCCGCTCGCGGACGAACGC